>CALBMC010000038.1 GCA_937895685.1 uncultured bacterium
GATCTACACAGGCGAAGACACTCTTTCCCTACACGACGCTCTTCCGATCTCTCCTGCATTTAAAAAAAATTTATCTGGACGAAAAAAGTTTTTCTTTGTACATTTAAAGAAAAAAGGGATTGTAGTTCAATCGGTTAGAGCACCGCCCTGTCACGGCGGAAGTTGCGGGTTCGAATCCCGTCATTCCCGTTTTATAATTTTGTTCTTACTCTTTTTTCTATAATAATAATTAATTAATCTACTAGCCCAAATTTTTTGTAATTTTAAATATTATGGAAATACGAAAAAACACAAATCAAAGAGGAGGACCAAGAAAACCTGGAACAGCGGGAGCACCAGACTTTAAAGGAGCACCAAGAAGAGGAGGAAGACCAGGAGACAGACCTCAATTCGAAAGAGAAAAAAGTGAATTCGAACAAAAGACTCTACTTGTAAGAAGAGTTACAAGAGTTGTTTCTGGAGGAAGAAAGATGAGCTTTGCCGTTGTTGTTGCACTTGGAGACAGAAAAGGTTCTGTTGGAATTGGAACAGGAAAAGGTGCTGACACTGCAATCGCAATTCAAAAAGCTGCGCGAGATGCTAAGAAAAGAATGATTACTGTTAAAACAAACAAAACAGGTTCAATTCCTTTCACTATTTCTTCAAAATACTCAAGCGCTAGGCTTATGCTTATGCCAAACGGAGGAAAAGGAAACGTTTGTGGTTCTGCTGTTCGAGATATCGTTATTCTTGCTGGTATCAAAGATGTTACTGCAAAAGTTTTCTCAGGAAGCAAGAACAAACTTAACATTGCTAGAGCAACAATTGAAGCTCTAAAGGAAGTGTCTGTTCCGTTCAAAGCAAAGAAAGAAGCTCCAAAGGTTGAAGCTTTTACAGTGCCTGAAGAAGTTAAATAAAAATACTATGCAACTACACACACTAAAAAGAAAAACAAAAAATAAAAAGCCAAAGTATGTTGGACGTGGAGGAAAACGCGGAAAGACAGCTGGAAAGGGAACAAAAGGACAAAAAGCTCGTGCCGGAAGAAAACTAAGACCAGCATGGAGAGACCGAATCAAGAAACTTCCAAAATTAAGAGGACACAATAAAAACAGAGCAAAATCAGTTGATGGAAGCCGTCTTAAACCTCTAGCTTTGAATGTTTCTACTCTAGAAAAATTCTTCAATACAGGAGATGTTGTATCTTTGGAAACAGTTCTTGCTAAGAAAGTTGTCCGAATTCCAAAAGGAGTTAAAAATACAGTTAAGATCTTGGGAACAGGAGAATTAACTAAATCACTTAGAATCGAAGGACTAAAAGTTTCAGATTCTGCAAAAGCAAAGATCGAAAAAGCAGGAGGACAGATAGCTTAAAAATTCTATAAACAAAAATATGCAAAACTTCATTCACAAATTTAAATTAATAGTCGGCGACAAAAGTCTTCGAAATAAGATTTTGTTTGTGGTGTTCGCTCTGTTTGTTTTTAGAGCAATCGCTTCTATCCCGATCCCTGGTATCGACACAATAAGATTGGCTTCATTACTTGAAGGAAATCAATTTTTGGGATTCCTAAATATTTTTTCAGGAGGAGGTTTATCTAAACTTTCTATCGTAATGCTTGGAGTTAGCCCATACATTACAGCTTCTATTGTGATGCAACTTCTTACAGTTATGGTTCCTTCTCTGAAGGCTCTATATCATGAAGAGGGAGACGTTGGAAGAAAGAAATTTACTCAATATTCTAGAATGTTGACTATACCTTTGGCCGCATTACAAGGATTTGGTTTCTTGAAACTTCTTGAAAGACAAGGTGTCCTAACTTTTACAGGAGGATTTGATCTTTTCTATAACGTAATATTGGTTGTAGCGGGTTCTGTTTTGCTTATGTGGATAGGAGAGCTTATTTCAGAATTTGGAATTGGAAATGGAGTTTCTATGATAATCTTCTCAGGTATCGTAGCTTCACTACCGGGAACAATTGGACAAATGGCTTATACTTTTGATCCAAGCATGATCCCAACATACCTAGGATTTTTGGTGGCAGGAGTTCTTATGATTGCACTTGTTGTAACTGTTAACGAAGCAGAAAGAGCAATTCCTGTAACTTACGCTAAGACCGTTAGAGGTGGAAAAGTTTCTGGTGGTGTATCTACATTTATTCCACTTAAACTAAACCAAGCTGGAGTTATGCCAATTATCTTTGCGCTATCTATCTTACTTTTCCCTCAACTAATTGGAAACTTTTTAGCTGGAGCAGGAAACGCAACACTACTATCTATTTCTAAGGCGTTAATTTCATTCTCTCAATCAACAATTCTTTACTCTGTTGTTTATTTCGTTCTTGTTTTCTTGTTTACTTATTTCTACACAGCCGTTACTTTCGATCCAAAGGCTCTGTCAGAGAATCTACAAAAATCAGGAGCATTTATTCCTGGAATTAGACCAGGTACTTCAACTGAAGAATATGTTGGAAGAATCGTTGGAAGAATTACTTTCATAGGTGCTTCATTCCTAGGTCTTGTTGCTGTTTTACCTCTTGTGGTTCGAGAAATTACAGGAATCCAAGCAATTGCTCTTGGAGGAACAGCTCTTCTTATCGTTGTGAATGTTGTTATCGATCTTCTTAAGAAGGTTGACGCGCAGATCGCGATGAGAGAATATTAAAACTATCTTTAAATTAGTTTAAACAGAGGAGCGCCGAAGTGGCGCTCCTCTGTTATAATAATAAAATGACTCCACAAACTTATATATTTATTGGACGATCTGGATCTGGTAAGGGAACTCAGGTAAATCTTTTAATTGATTTATTAAAACAAAAAGATTCAGAAAGAGATGTCTTTTATCTTGAAAGCGGACAAAAGTTTAGAGACCTACTTTCTCAAGAAGGACACACTCAAGATTTGGCCAGAGAAATTTCGAAGAGAGGAGAACTCCAACCGGCTTTTTTGGCAATTCACATATGGTCTCATATTATGATTGAGTCATTGACTGGGAACGAGCATCTTGTGATAGATGGAACCCCAAGGAGTTTTTCTGAATCAGCTATTTTTGACACAGCAATGCGTTTCTACAATCGAGAAAGACCAAAGATTATTTATATAAATGTTAGTGAAGATTGGGCAAGAGAAAGACTTCACGAGAGAGGAAGAAGTGATGATGTAAGTGATAAATCAGTAGAAGGTAGACTTGCTTGGTTTAATTCAGACGTTTTGCCTTGTATAGAATTTTTCAAAGAGAAAAAAGATTTTTATGATTATCTAGAAATAAATGGAGAACAGTCAATCGAAGATGTTCACAAAGAAATAATAAGTAAGTTAAATTTTTAATCAAATGTCAGTTTTTACTAAAAAAGAAGAAATAGAGTTAATAAGAGAGTCGGGTAGAAAACTTTCAAAGATCTTAATGGAGGTAAAAAAGAAAGTTAAAGTTGGGGTTTCTACAGAAGAGCTAGATCTTTTCGCTCAAGAGTTAATAAAAGAAGAAGGTGCCAAACCTGCCTTTTTGGATTACACACCGGATGGTGCTGACTACCCATATCCCGCGGCTTTGTGTGTTTCTGTAAACGAGGAGATAGTTCACGGTATTCCTTCAAGTAGAGTTCTAAAAGAAGGGGATATAGTCACAATAGACTTGGGTCTAAACTACAAAGGATACTTCACAGATATGGCTATAACCCTTCCTGTTGGCAAGATATCCAAGGAACTACAGAAGCTTCTAAGTACCACTAAAAAGTCCTTAGACGAGGGAATAAAGGCCATAAAGGCCGGTAAAAGGGTCGGATCTATTGGTGAGGCGGTTTCTAAGGTGGCAAAGGAAAACGGCTTCAAAATAGTCCAAGATCTTTCGGGTCATGGTGTTGGAAAGGCTGTTCATGAAGATCCTTATATTCCGAATTTCGGCAAATCTGGAGACGGGCCAGAGCTTGTTCCTGGGATGGTAATTGCGATTGAGCCAATGCTAACTAGCGGTAATGGGAAAATAGATGTTTTGAAAGATGGTTACACAATAGTCACAAAAGATGGTGAGCTTTCTGCTCACTTTGAACACACTGTTTTAATTACAGAGAAAGGCGCAGAAGTTCTAACTAGATATTAAGAGGTTCTTCGAATAAAGAAAGGGGGGATATTTTAGTCTCTCCTTCTTTTATTTTTTGTACTTCTAACGAAGGATTATTTACTGATTCTATTTTAATTTCTGCTGGTTTTTCTTTTGGGGAAAGTATATTTTTTGCTTCACTTTCATTTCTTACGAATGGTTCTTTTGGTAGTTCCTTATATTTCTTTTCGTATTCTTCAAGTAGCTCTACATATATTTTTGAAAAGGAGTCATTTTCATCTCCAAGATTTATTTGTCCCAAAATATGCATTGCTTCTAATTTTGCAATCTCGCCTTCAACAGAAGAAGCTTCTTCTGTTTCTGGTTTGTGCACATAAATATTTGGGACGCCCGCTTCTATTTTCTCTTGGTTATTATTCATTAGCCAAAGTTTATATCAAAATACGTGCTTGTCAAAGAGCTGTTTGTTATAATTAAAGGAATGGATAGCTTAAATATTTCTAACAACAAAGAGCAGGAGCTTTTTAATATTCGGGAAAGGATAGCAAGACGTCATGAGGCTGAGAAAAATTTGGACAATACTAAACTAGAGTCTGAAACAGCTAGAGATGTTTTGAAAGAGTATCAGACAGAAAAGTCTACAGCTGTTATTTCTAAAGAAATGACAATGCCTTCTTCAAAAGTTGAAGGCATGGTTTTGCGTCTTAGCCCAGAAACTCATGATGCCAAGATGGAAGAGTTGTTAGGTGTTTTACTTGATAAAGGAATAAAGAACGCCCTTTCTATTGTAGAGAAGTTGAAAGATCCTCATCTAGAAGATGATTTTCATCGTTTTTTGGTTCAGTATATTTTTTCTTCCGGAGGAGTTGCTGGCTTGAAAGAGGGAAGTAAATTAGAAAGATCCCTTGGAATGGTTTTAGCTGAAATTACAATTCCAGAAAGTCTTGAAGAAGATCAGAAAAATTTTAAAGCCCTCATTGCTTCAATGGAACAGTTCTATGCCGGAATGCAATCAATCGGTGAAGGTGCTGATAATAAAGAAAAAAGACACTTTACCATTGAGATAGCGCTCTCTGCCGGTAGTGACGAGGTGGTTGTTTACGCTTCTGTTCCAAGAGACAAATTTACTCTTCTTGAAAAACAAGTTCTTTCTGTTGAGCCAAAGGCGAAGATAAGAGAGTCTACTGATGACTATAATATTTTTTCTCCAGGTGGGGCTTCTGCTGGGGCTTATGTAAAATTTAAAAAACACGAATCATTTCCTATAAAAACTTATGATTCATTTGAGTATGATCCAATAAACTTAATAATGAAATCTTTCGCCAAGTTTGACAGGGACACAGAGGGCGCTGCTATTCAAATGGTAATTCGTCCAGAAGGACCTCAGGCGGTTAAAAGAATGATGAAGTCCCTAAATTACATAAAAGAGGGAATGAGTGTAGAAGGTGCTTATCGAGAGGCTGGGAAAAGTGGCGCAGTAAAGTTTTTGGAAGAAACAATAAAGACATTTTCTACAGAAGAGAAAAAAGAAAAAAAGGTAAAAACTGAGCACGAGATTGCAATTGCTAATATTACTGAAAAAACAAAAAGTTCTATTTTGTCTGCTGAAATTAGAGTTGTGGCTTCTGCAAAAACAAAAGGAAGAGCGGATGAGATTGTTCATGAGCTTAAAAGCTCGTTTAATCAGTTTGATAATCCGACAAGTAACAGTTTTGAATTTGTTGAAATAAAAGAAAAGGCTTTACCAGAATTTCTAAGAGATTTTTCTTTTAGGAATATAAGAGACGATGAATTGATTCCAATGAATTTGCGAGAGCTTGCTACGGTTTTCCATTTTCCCTCAAGTATTTCTGATCCGGGGCAACTTCGTCAATCAAAAGCCGGAACAGCTCCAGCTCCTCTTGAAATGGATAAAGACGGAATTCTTGTTGGATACAATGAGTATCAAGGTAGGAGAACTCCAGTTCACTTTGGGCGAGAGGACAGAATGAGACACTTCTATGTTATCGGACAAACTGGAACAGGAAAGACCAGTCTTTTGAAGGCAATGATTGAACAAGATATGAAAAATGGTGATGGAGTTTGTTTTATTGATCCTCACGGAAATGATATTCAAGATATTTTGTCTTATGTTCCACCAGAGAGATATGAAGATGTGATTTATTTTGATCCTTCTTATACAAAAAGACCAATGGGTCTAAACATGCTTGAGTATGATGTAAATCACCCTGAACAAAAATCAATTGTAATTGACGCTTTGTTTAGTATCTTCAATCAACTGTTTGATATGAAGGCAACAGGAGGTCCACAGTTCGAACAATACTTTTCTTACAGCGCGGATCTTGTTATGAGTCATCCAGAAAGTGGAAATACTCTGCTTGAAATAACCAGAGTTTTGGCTGACAAATCATTTAGAGATTTGAAGCTTTCTCATTGCAAAGACCCAAGAGTAAAACAATTCTGGGCTTCGGCTGAGGCAACAAAAGGGGAGGCGGGACTTGAGAACTTCGTTCCGTATATTACTTCAAAGTTCGATAGATTTATTTCTAATGAATTTTTGCGTCCAATCGTTCTTCAAGAAACTTCAGTTCTTAATTTCCGAGACATAATGGATAACAAAAAGATTCTTTTAGTTAACTTATCAAAAGGACTTTTGGGAGAAATCGGATCTTCTTTTATTGGAATGATTATTGTTGGAAAACTTCAAATGGCGGCACTTTCTCGAGCTGATTCATACGGAAAGAAATTGCCTGATTTTTATTTGTATATTGATGAGTTCCAAAACGTTACAACTCCAGCAATTGCTTCTATCTTGTCAGAAGCTAGAAAATACAGACTTTCTTTGAATGTGGCACATCAATTTATTGGACAGCTAACTGATGAAATAAAAAATGCTGTTTTCGGAAACATTGGATCAATGGCAATTCACAGAGTGAGTCCGGAAGATGCGAAGTTTTTGGAATCTAAGTTTTTACCAACCTTTACTGCTCAAGACATCACAAGATTAGATAACTTTAATTCTTATGTTTCAATGATTGTAAATGGAGCTCCGACAGTTAGACCTTTCAATATTGTTTTCCCTGGTTTTCCAGAGGGCAAAAAAGAGCAAGTAGAAAAACTTAAAGAATTATCTTATTTGAAGTACGGAAGAGATAGGGCAGAGGTGGAGCAAGAAATTTTTGATCGCTTCAAAAAGGCCAATAAAATGGAGTAGTCTTTTGGTCATTTTTCTGCTATATTCTCTGAGTTAAAAGTAATTTTTGTTTTAAAATGGCAAGACCAGCAGAAGAAAGATCCCTTATTATTTTCAAGCCGGACACAATTCAGAGAAATTTAGTTGGTGAAATAATGAGTAGATTTGAAAGAAAGGGAATGAAAATTATTGGAATAAAAATGATGAAATTAGGGGATGTTGTTTTGGAAGAACACTATTCTCATGTAAAGGATAAACCATTTTTCCCAACGATTCGTAATTTTATGCAGTCTACCCCTGTTATTGTTATGGCTCTTTCT
>CALBMC010000039.1 GCA_937895685.1 uncultured bacterium
AGTTCCGGGATTTTTTATTGCTACTTAGTTGTTAGTTAGATTTCGCAACTTTTATTTGGACTGAAGCAGAGTTACCTGCAAGGTCATATGATACAGCTCTTAGAGTGTAAGGGCCGTTTGGTAACCCACTTGTATCCCAAACATATTTGTATGGTACAGAAGAGTCGGTTCCAATAAGTGTTTTTCCCTGATAAAGGTCAACTCTTTCAACTCCATTTTTATCTGTTGATTGAATTTGGATTTGAGTTGATGCTCCAGAAAGGATTGTGCCATTTTCTGGTGTTGAGAAAGATACTTTTGGTGGAACATTATCTGTGTCTTCTGTGTTTTCGTCACAGTTTCCAAATAGTCCTCCTAAAATTCCACAGTCATCGCCTGTCCCATCTTCTGTTGGAAGTATTACTTCTACAAAAGTAGGGTCTAATTTAAGAGTTGAGATTCCAAATGAAGGAATATATGTTGTCTCTAGGCTACTGTAATCTTCGTCTCGGATTGTTACCTCGTGTCCTGGATTTACTGCAAACTCTGTTTTTCCACGGCTAGAATAGTTGGCGTCTCCATCTATTGCGTAAAGTGAACCACTTGAGTTAGTTAAATCAACCACCTCACCATCAACTGTGATACTTGAGATTCTCAATGTTTTTCCTGTTAGGTTTGAAACAGAAAGCGCAATTTCTCCATCATCTTTTCTGTATCCGTAGACGGTAATGTCTTCTTGATTTGATGGATTACTCAAAGTAAATGTTGTTGTAAGGGGAGTGTATCCTCCTTTAAAGATATCTTTCATAGAAAGGTAAGCAAAGTAAGGTGTTCTTCTTACGAAGTCCCCAGTGTCTTCTGGTTCACTGTTACCAACTCCTTTGGATGTATGAAGGTTTATCATTGCGTTTCCTCCATCTGTCATAAATGTGTGAAGGTTGGCAATTTTTATATAGTTTCCATTAGTTGCGTTTTCTTCATTTATCATATTAAGAATATCTGTAACAAAAGCAGCATGAAGAATTGAGTTTGCGTATTTCGCATCTGTTCCATTTGCTGGGTCTTGGTTTATATTCCATTCTGTAAACCACATGTTTTTTCCTGGGAATGTTTCTCTATACCAATCTAGGATAACAGGGAATCGAGTTGTTAGATTTGGTCCAGCAACTGTATTTCTCAAGTCTCTCATTTCTTCAAGTCCGCAAGAAAAGATTGAGTCTCTGTTTCCCCCCGCTACTTCGTCTTCACAGCTATTAAATGGTGCGTAGAAGTGAATTACATAATCATCGTAATTATGTTCATCCATTTTTGTTTTTAAGGCTATATTCCACTGTTCGTTGAAATCTGAATCCTCCCAATCAGCTCCTTCTTCAAAGTTCTTTTTTGGTGCAGCAGAAACAGCAAAAGGAATTCCTGGGTGTTCTGCCAAGATTAGGCTTCTGTATTCATCACAAGTGTCTAAGTATTCTTCTACTGAAATAGGCGCGTTAACTGCTGGGTTTCCAGCGTGATACCATTGATGAGTTTTTGCGTAAGCTTCGTTTCCACATTCTATTCCAGTAATTTTAACTCCTTGATCAACTAGAAAATCTATTTTTTCCAGTTCTTCTTCTGGGCTAGAATATCTAAGGTTCAAAACAAAAACAGAATCAGAATTTCCTGCTTCTAGAATATCAACATAATCTCTTATGAAGTTGTGAGGTTTTGTATTTTGGAATCCTTCTAGATAAGAAAGATTTCCATATCTTGGTTTTACTTCTGTAATTTCTGAAAGCTCTCCTGTGTTTCCTCCAGCTTCTGCGTCTATTCTATCTGCTTTTATAAAACCATTTCCTCTTATTTCATTTCCACCAACAAGAGAAGTTATTTCTTCAGGAAGAAGTCTTCCTGGCTCCATAAAGGTTGTTTTGAAGTGATAGTAAGAAACTTCTCCTCCGGCAAAGAATCTTGCATTGTTCGCTTCTATTTCTCCGGCAAAATCTGTTGTATAAGATAGCCAGTTTTCAGCAATTCCTGCTTCGTCTAGAAGTTTTGCCATGTGTATTCCATAGACCCCTGGTTCAACTTCATCAGCTCCACTGATAGAAGTTAGGGAAATACTTATATCAACAGTGTCAGCTGGATTTACAAGACCCAGAAGAAAATTTCTTCCGTCTTTTGTTATAAGTCCAACGATGATAGCTAAAACCGCAAGGATTACAACTCCACTAAATAATTTTATCGCATCTTTTTCTGGCTTATCGACGTTACTCGAAAAAGGGGATTTGTTTGCTTCTTCCATAATATAATTAGTGACGCTCTATTTCCGCATTAGCGGTGCCACTTTTCTATATAATTATAGCAGAAAACTGTTTTTATAAGTTTTTATTTTGAAAATCCGTAATCCACAGTCCGAGAGATTGGGTCTGCTTTTAGAACCGTAACAATAACCTTGTCTCCAAGTCTGAATTTGTTCTTCTTTGAGGCTAGAGTGTATTTCTTCTCATCAAATTCATATTCATCTTTTGGTAAGTTTGAGACATGAACAAATCCTTCACTTCCAGATATTAGATCTGCAACGAAAAATCCATAGGCCGTAACACCGGTTATTATTCCTTCTCGTTCTTGTCCTATGAAAGAACTCATATATTCAACTTGTTTTGTCTTTATTGAAGTACGTTCTGCTTCTGAAGCTTGCTTTTCTCTTTCACTTGAATGAATTGAAGCTTTCTCATACCACTTCCAAGTTTCTTTATCTATTTTTTGATTTGTTAGATATGTTTCAAGGAGTCTGTGAACGATCAGGTCTGGATAACGACGGATAGGGGAAGTGAAGTGTGTGTAGTCTTCAAAGCCAAGCCCATAGTGTCCAATATTTTTGGTGCTGTAGATTGCTTTTGCCATTGTTCTTGCGACAAGACTCTCAACCATTCCTTGCTCTGGTTTGTCTTTCACCATCTCAACTAACAAGCTAAAGTCTTTTATAGAAATTTTCTCTTCTTGTTTATTCATTGTATATCCAAGAGATGAGACAAAATGAACTAAGTCTCTTACTCTATCTCTATCTGGAAGATCGTGGATTCTGTAAACAAACACTTTATCTTTTGCTCCTTCTTTTATGTATTCAGCAACAACTCTGTTAGCTAAAAGCATGAACTCCTCAATCATTTTATGAGAGTCTCCACGAACTTTTTTATATACTCCTTCTGGAAAACCATTTTCATCTAGTTTGAATTTGTATTCTTCTCCTTCTAGAGAAAGAGTTCCTTTTCTTTTTCTTTCGGCATATAGTTCTTTTGCTATTTTATTTAGAGTCGTTAACTCTTCTGCGTATTCTCCGCTTCCTTCCTTCATTATTTCGCCAGCTTCTTCATATGAGAATCTTCTGTCTGAATGAATTACAGTTTTTCCAATCCATCTTGAAAAAATTTTTCCTTTTTCATCCATTTCAACTATGGCGGAAAATGTTAGCCTGTCTTGATTTGGGACAAGGGAGCACAGATTGTCTGATAGTACAGAAGGAAGCATTGGAATTGTTCTATCAACCAAGTAAACAGAAGTTGCTCTTTCATATGCTTCTTTGTCTAGAGCTGTCTTTGGTCTTACAAAATGAGAAACATCCGCAATGTGTATTCCAATTTCATAGCGACCATTTTCTAATTTTCTAAAAGATATTGCGTCGTCAAAGTCTTTGGCATCAACTGGGTCTATTGTACAAGTGAAAATACCTCGCATGTCTTTTCTTTTTGCGATGTCTTCTTTTGTTATTCCTCTTTCTTCAATAATTTTAGCTTCTTCTAGAACAGGAGCAGGGAAGTGTGGGTCAAATCCTCTCTCGAGAACAATACCTTCCATCATTGCGTTATGAGAGACAGTGTCTCCAAGGATTCTTTCGATTGTAACTTTTGGTAGTATTCCTTTTTTCCAAGAATCGAGCTTTGCGTAGACAAACATTCCTTTTTTGAGGATCTTGTCATCTTTTATTATTTCGAAATCTGTATCAATTTTTGGATCATCAGGGTGGAGCAGGAATAGTTTGTCTTTCTCTATTATAGTTCCAGCGAATCCGGCTCTACCTCTTTTTTCTACGGACAGAACCTCGGCGTAAGTTCTACCTCGATTTTTATTTTTAAATCCAAAAGTAATTGTGTCTCCGTGTAGTGCACAATTTCTATCTTCAAAGTCTATAAAATAAATATTTCTTTTTTCATCAAAGACGGTTGCAGTTCCTCTGGCTGAGACAGAGATGACCCCTGTCATAGGTGGCCTTTTTGGGGCGTTTTCGTTAGTTTTTTTCACCTTTACAATATAACACTTTATGTTATTTTTGGGGATATTGATATTTTTCTATAAGTCTGGTAGTATCAAAAGCACATATGATAATAATCAGACTTCAAAGAATAGGAAGAAAGAACGAGGCGCATTTTCGCCTTATTGCCACTGACAGCAAAAATTCAGCAAAAACTGGTAAGTTTTTGGAAGTTGTTGGAACATACAATCCACACTCAAAAGCTTTTACTGTAAAGAAAGATAGAATTGACTTCTATGTAAAAAATGGAGCTCAAGTATCAGACACAGTTCACAACCTTTTTGTTAAGAATGGAATGAAGGAGGGCAAAAAGAAAAACGTCCTTTCTAAGAAAGCACCAACAAAGCCTCGAAAAGAAGCTAAGAAATAAGAACTAGCGGTTATCAAGTTTTTTTGATTGACCGCTTTTTCTTTGCAAGATAAAATGTAACTAGAGCAGAATCGGGTCCGACTGCTTCTCTAGAAATTTAGAAGAATAAGAGTTTTGATAGAAATTTATGAACGACGATAAAGCATTCCTCGAATATGTAGTAAAAGCATTAGTAGATAACCCAAATGATGTAAAGATCGATAGAACAGTTGATGAAATGGGAGTTCTCGTTTCTCTAACAGTCCACAAGGATGATATGGGTAAAATAATCGGTCGCCAAGGTAATACTGCAAAGGCAATCCGAACACTACTACGAGTTATTGGAATGAAAAATAATGCTCGAGTAAATCTAAAGATTAATGAACCAGAAGGCGGAATGGGAGCTGGCGCAACTATGGGAGCAAGTGCTTCTGCGGTAGACGCTGCGATGGAAGACCTAAAAGGAATCTAAAGAGTTTGTAGAAAATATATAAAAACCGCTTCAGGAAACTGAGGTGGTTTTTGTTTTGACAAAAAGACAGAAAAGAGTAGAGTGAAGAAAACTTTTGAAAATGGAAAAATTTGAATTTAAAACAAACTATGAACAGGGCTCATTTCTTGCAGGTTTGGTGGACAAACTTGTTATTTCCCAAACTATGGAGAATGCTATTTCTATTTTAAAAAAGGCGATGAAAAATAATTTTAAATTCGCCGAAAGACGAATTGCCTTAAGCATTTTAAGAACTGAAAGGCTTGCTAGTCATACTTGTTTTAGAAACGATGAGTATTATCTTGCATCTATGGCTTTCCCGAAACTGAAAGGACCAGCTCTGGGTCTTATAAAAAATGGAATGCTTGGATATTTTGAGAAAAACACACATCATGGATTTCCTTTGTTGCAATTGTTGATCAGTCAAGGAATTGTTGAATATGGTTTTAATCTTCAACAAAAAGGATATGAAAAAACAAATGAAGATGGTGGTTACTATCACTTACCTTCATCAGCAATAGAGAAAATTGCTGATTTATATGGCATTAGCTGGAAACATGTTGAATGGATGGCATTTAAATTAAGCTTTCTTCTTTTAACAAGGAGAGGAATAAGCGCATTTGAAAGATACGGAGACTTTGATATTGATTGTCAGGCCCAAAAGAATGACGAATATATTTTCCCAATAATCAATAACTATCTACCAGTTGATATGCAGTTATTTTTAAAAGAGAGGTTTAAACTAGATTCTCTTCAGGTTCCCGCCTAATAGGCGGGTTTTTTATTTTCTTGCATTTAAACACTATTCCCTATAACCTATTCTCTATATACCCATATTATGACTTTTCATGTGATTACAATCTTCCCGGAGTCCTTTGATAGCTATTTCGGTAGCTCTATTATTGCTCGGGCTATAAAAGAGAAAAAGATAAAAGTGGCTTTTTATAATCCACGAAAATTTGTGACTGGAAAATACAAGAAAGTTTGGCCCGATGGAAACATTTCCGCTCAAGTTGATGATCGTCCTTATGCCGGAGGTCCGGGAATGATTTTGCGCGCGGAACCGGTTATAAAAGCTGTTGAGAGTGTAATAAATAAAATAAATTCTGCTTCGCTAAAGCTTCACAGAACGCCTCGGATAAAAATTATAAATTTTTATCCTTCAGCGAAAAAGTTCACAACAGAGTATGCCAAAACTTCTGTAAAAAAATATTCAGACATTATTCTTATTTGTGGAAGATACGAAGGAATAGATGCACGAGTAGACAAAATATTGAAGACTGAAAAAATTTCAATTGGAGATTATGTTTTAACGGGAGGAGAATTGCCCGCGATGGTTGTTATTGATTGTATGGCCAGACAAGTTCCGGGGGTTTTGGGAAAGTTTGAGTCTCTAGAAGAAGAAAGGGTTTCTTCAAGCGAGTTTTATACTAGACCAGAAATTCTGGAGCATAAAGGTAAAAAATATCGTGTGCCGAAAGTCCTGCTTTCAGGAGATCATAAAAAAATAGAAGAATGGAAGAAAGGGAAAAAGTAATTATTTTATACAAAAAAGAAGGGGAGACTCCGCTTGAGTGTATTAATCGTGTAAAAGAGGAGGGGGTTATTCCAAAAGAAGAAAAGGCAACTTATGCAGGACGGCTCGATCCAATGGCGGAAGGGCTTTTGATTGTTCTGTTTGGAGAATCAGTTCACAAGAAAGAAGAATTTTTGAAACTTTCGAAAGAATATGATGTAGAAATTTTATTGGGAGTATCGAGTGATACCGGGGATATTTTGGGGTTGGTTGAAAAAACTAAATTCAACCCAGAAATTTTAGAAGAAAAAATACAGGAGGTGTTGAAAAATTGCGAAGGTGAATTTGAGGAAGAGTATCCGAAGTTTTCTTCAAAGCCAGTTGATGGAAAACCGCTTTTTTCTCTGGCTCGTTTAGGAAAAATTTTTAATACTAATATCCCAAAACATACCGTCGTAATTCATTCTAGTGTTTTGCAAAACACTAGAATAATGAAAGTGACGGAAGTTGGTGAAGAGTCAATTGAAAGAATAAAAAAAGTAAAAGGAGATTTCCGACAGGAAGAAATAGTTGCGAGGTGGAATAGTTTAAAAAATATTTCAGGTAATGAAAATGTTCTAGTTATTTCAATAAAGGTTTCCTGTGAGAGTGGGGCATATATGCGAGTCCTTGCTGAAAAAATAGGGAAGTCCCTCGGATATCCTGCTTCGGCTCTGCGTATAAAAAGGACAAAAGTAGGGGAATATAATACTTGACAATTTAGAATAATAGGTGTATTTTATAGAAAATTGTTATCTATGAAAAATTTTATTATTGTTATTTTTGCGTTGTTATTAACTACATCG
>CALBMC010000040.1 GCA_937895685.1 uncultured bacterium
GAATAGTGAGCCAAGAGAGTCCTGCCTGAGCTCCTTCTAAAATAAGAAATTCAAAAAGAGTTCTGTCGTCGTGAACAGCTCTTCCCCATTCTTCATCGTGATATTTTATATAAATTGGATGAGACAAGCACCAATCACAACGAGATTCTTTCTTCATATTAAAAAGAAAAATGTTCCAACCAAAACAAAGATGGCCCCTAGAATTGTTTTCCATGTAAAAGCCTCTCTTAAGATTAAGGCTGAGAATATTAGTACAAAGACTATACTTGATCGATCAAGAGCGGCTACGGCTGTTGTAGGGCCTGATTTGAGGGCCATAAAGTAAAATAACCAAGAAAGCGCGCCGGCAATTCCAGCGAAAATTATATACATCAAAGGTTTACCCTCAATTGAAGGTAATTCTTTCCATTTATTCAAAAAAGTAATTGCTATTAAAAAGAAACTAGCCATAACCACCGCTCTGATTCCTGTTGCCAAAGTAGAATCAATTCCTTGAAGTCCTACCTTTGCAAAAATTGCAACGAGAGAAGCAAATACAGCTGAAAGTATTGCAAAAAGTATCCACATAATTTTATTATCTCAGAAAAAACAAAAACCCGCCATTTGGCGGGAGATTGTTTTGTCTTAACGTTTTGACCACTGTGGAGATTTTCTTGCTTTCTTGAGTCCGAATTTTCTTCTTTCCTTACTTCTAGGATCTCTTTTTAGGAAACCAGCTTTCTTTAGTTTTCCTCTTTCTTCTTCGTTCATTTCAACCAAAGCTCTAGCAATTCCGTGTCTTACCGCTTCTGCTTGAGAGTGAATTCCACCCCCTTTAACCAAAGCTGTTACTTCAAACTTGTCTCCAGCTTCAGATTCAGCAAAAGGACTTTTAACGATAGTTTCGAGTTCTTTTGTCATGAAATATGTCGCAAGAGGTTTGTCGTTTACAACAACAGATAACTTTGAAGCAGGAGTAACTCGCACTCTAGCAGTTGAAGTTTTTCTTCTTCCGATTGTCTCTATGTATTTTGTGCTCTTCTTTTCCATATTATTATTCTGCGATTGTTAATCTTTTCATTATTTCTTTTCTGAGTTTATTTCGTGGAATCATTCCGTCAATTGTTTTTTCCAAAACACTTTTAATTCCTCCTTTTGCAATCATTCTAGGTAGTGTTGTTTCCTTTAGCCCTCCTCTGAAACCTGTGTAGTAAACATATTTTTGAGATTCCATTTTCTTAGGAGAGATTTTCAATTTTGAAGCATTCTCAATTTTTACAAAAACATTGTTTATTTTTGATCTATCATAAGAAGCTGTTGCTTTTCCAAGAAGCTTTGAGGCTGCATCAGAAGACACTCTACCAAGAGTTTTTCCTTCGGCATTGATTACGTATTCTATTTTCTTTTCTTTTACTACTGGTTTCATAATGTTATATAAATTCAATGTAAGCCAATTTTGCACCATCGCTCTTTCTTGGGGCTAGCTTAGTTATTCTGATATATCCACCACTTCTTCCTTTGTATCTTGGTGAAATTTCTTCAAAAACTTTCTTAACAGCTGTGTTTTGATTGTAAAGCTTTGAAAGAAGCAATCTTCTATTTGCTAGTGTGTCTGTTTTTCCTCGAGTGATTATTTTCTCAACAACAGATTTTATTTCTTTTGCTCTAGCTTCTGTTGTTTTGATTTTCTCTTTTTTAATCAAAGAAAGTACAAGACCACGAAGGAATGCTACCCGGCCGTTTTTCTTTCTTCCAAATTTTCTGTTTTTATCGTGATGTCTCATAATTTCTTAAATAAATATTAGTCTTTAAGTGTTATACCAAGCTCAAGAAGGGCTTTTTTAATATCTTGAACTCCCTTCTCTCCGATACCTTCTATTTCTAGAAGATCTCCAGCTCTCTTTCTTGCAATTCCACCAACTGTTCTAATGTTTGCATTAGAAAGGGCGTTTTCTATTCTAGCTGGAAGAGAAAGTGTGTCAATTCTTGTTTTCATTGCATCAACCATCTCTTCTTTGTTTCCTCCTTTTTCATCAGCAGAATCAACTTCTTCCTTCTCAACCTCTTTGGCGTCAATAACAGAAGCTTGTTCGTCTTCAACTTTGAAATCAAGGATTGCTTGAAGTTGAGTGATCATTATTCGGATAGCACTTTCTAGTGCTTCACGAGGAGAAACTGAACCATCTGTTTCGATGAACATTTTTAGACGGTTGTAGTTTGTTTTGTCTCCAACACGCATGTTTTCAACATCATAAGAAACTCTTCTTATTGGAGTAAATACTGCATCAACTGCAATAAATCCTATTTCAACTTTTTCTTTATGATGAACATCCTTTGGAACGAAACCTAGTCCGTGCTCAATAGTTATTTCCATTTCAAGGTTTACAGACTTATCTGTAATCTCACAAATGTATTGATCTTCGTTTAAAACTTCAACTTGACCAGATGTTTTTATATCTCCAGCTGTAACTTTCTTTGGTCCTTTAACACTGATTGAAACTGTTTGAGACTCTCCTGTAATTAGATTGAATCTAACTTTCTTTAGGTTTATTAAAATAGTGATGACATCTTCTTTTATGCCATCCATTGTTGAGAACTCGTGATCTGCTCCAGATATCTTTACTTTAGTTATTGCGGCACCAGGAAGAGACGAAAGAATTATTCTTCGTAGACTGTTTCCTAGTGTGTGTCCATATCCTGGATATAGACCATCTATCTCATATGTTCCTTTTATCTTGTCCTCAGAAACTACTCGAGGCTTTGAAGGAAGTAAAATGTTGTTTTCTAGTCGCATGTTTGTGTTAATAAACCATTAAATACTATCGGCTGTAGTACTCTAAAACGGTATTAAAATTAAATTGTTCATCTGGAAGCGATACTGGGCGAGACTCGACAGTCGCACGAACAGCACCGATATCGAACTTAAGCCATGCAGGATTCTTATAATTTTTAAGCTTATTCTCAAGCTCTGAGAAAAAAGCTTTGCTTTTGCTACCCTCGCGGACAGCAATTACATCTCCAACGTGAACACTGTAGGAAGGAACCATTGTTCGCTTTCCGTTCACTGTGAAATGACCATGGGAAACCATTTGTCTAGCGGCTCGGCGTGTCGGCGCAAGTCCAAGTCTGTAAATAACATTATCAAGACGGCATTCTAGTAATTCATTCAAAACATCTTTAGCGTGTGAACCTTTCTTTGCTGTTGCTTTCTTAACATAGCTCGCAAACTGTCTTTCAGAAATTCCATAAGAAAATCGGATCTTCTGCTTTTCAAGAAGCTGTTCTCCGTATCCAGAAAGAGGCTTTGGTCTTTTAGCTCCTTTTCCTCCTTTTTGTGTTTGCGCAGAAAACTTAGGAGATTGACACTTTTCGTGAACTCCAGGACCAAGTCTTCTACAAATTTTATACTTAGGTTGTGCTTTCATACTTTATACTCTTCTAGGTTTCTTAGGTTTAGGACCATTGTGTGGGACAGGAGTAACATCTTTAACTTCAGTTAATTCAAAACCTTTTGCCATGAAAGCTCTGATTGCTCCTTCACGTCCTGAACCAACCCCTTTAACTACTGCGCTGAAATCTTTAACTCCCATATTGGCAGCTTTTTCTGCAAGAACTTCTCCTGCCTTTGAAGCAGCAAAAGGTGTTCCTTTTTTAGCACCCTTGAATCCAAGAGCTCCAGCTGAAGTCCAGAAAATTGTATTTCCTTGTTTATCAGATAGAACAACCTTTGTGTTATTAAAAGTTGCTTCAACATGCAAAACAACAGAAGTAACTTTCTTCTTTGATGATTTAGAAACAGCTCCGTTTGATGCAGCTTCTGTTTCTACTCCTTCTTTAGTTATAATTTTTTTCTTTCCCATTTTAAAGTTTTTTTGTTTCTTGTCTTAACCGTTAGCTGTTATTTTAAGTCTTCTCTGTCTTTCTTCTACCGCTTGTCATTGTCTTTCGAACGTTTCCTCTTACTGTTCTTGAGTTTGTTTTTGTTCTTTGACCTCTTACTGGCATTTTTCTTAAGTGTCTAACTCCTCGGTATGCTTTGATATCTTTAAGTCTTTTTATGTTTGCTGAGATTTCTCTTTTAAGGTTTCCCTCGATGTTCATTGCCTCAACAATCTTTCTGATATCATTTTCTTCTTTTTCAGTTAGATCAGAAACTTTCTTTTCTGGACTAACCTTTGCTGTATTTAAAATTTTTGTAGACATGCTTCTTCCTATTCCAAAAAGAACAGTGAGTCCAATATCTACCCTTTTTTCATTTGGGATTGTAATTCCAAGTATTCTCATAAATTAATTATTGCTTCTGTTTATGCTTTGGATTATCACAAATAACCCGAAGATGTCGCTTTCGGCGAACTATTTTACATTTATCACAAATTTTTCTTACTCTTGCTCGTACTTTCATGAAAAAATAATATAACCCAGCGAACTGTTATTTTTGTTGTTCGTTTGGGAAGTCGTGTTACGCACAGTTCTGCATACCTTAAAATCTTTTTGTTATTCTTCCTTTTCCTCCATAAGAGTCAAGTAGAACTTCAACTTTATCTCCCACAAGAACACGGATCCTGTGGAGACGCATTTTACCGGCAAGGTAGGCAATGAGTTCTTTATCAGAGTCATTTAGTTTTACTCGGAACATTGTATTAGGCAAGGCCTCGGTAACAACCCCGTTTGCATGTAATTCTTTTGATTCTTCCGCACTCATTTGCACGTAATTAGTATACTATATTAAAGCGTTTATATTGTCAACTTCCCTATTCACCTGAATTATCAGGTAGGGTTTCAATAACGGCTATATCCTTTGATTCTGGTAAAACTCTGGCGAAAAACGGCTTAAGAACAACCCTCGCCTCCTTGATGGTTGGGAAATTGGAAATGATTGAAGAAAAGTCTTTTTTCTTCTTAGAATCCAAGGCTTTGATGAGGTCTTCCTGGGGAAAACCGTAAACAAATAACGCATCTCCTGAGATTGATACATCTACAGAAGTAAGGCTTCCAGGATTTTGAACTGACTCCTTATTCTTTATTGAAATTAAAATTGAATCTCGGTTGTTGATTCTTATTGATTCATTGTTATAACCAGAAATATTTTTTGAAGCCATTACTTTATCAAAGTTTTCAATTGGTATGATGAAAGCATCGATATTTCCAGATAGTGAGATGAAAGCAGACCCATCTCTTG
>CALBMC010000041.1 GCA_937895685.1 uncultured bacterium
CTCTAATTTACCAGTAGAAGAGGAAGAACCATGCTCTTTACAGTCTTTATAGAGTTGTTCTAATTGATCATCACTTAAAACACTAAAATCATAAGGAAGTTGAGGTGCAATTCGTTTAGCTACTAAACTAGGATAGAGTTTGATGTATTCTTCAATACGAATGATGATATTATGTCTATTCTTTAGTTTCTTTTTTTGATCTTCTTCTGTTTGTGGTTGTTCTGGAGGAGTAGAAGAACGTCTAGGTGATGGTGGTGTTGGTGTTGATATTCTTAATTTAGGTACACTATCATTAAATGTAACTGTTCTATCAGGAGTAGTAGAACCAACAGAAGAAGAATCTACTTTCTTAGGTCTTCCACGTTTCTTTAAGATTGGTTTTGGTGGATCAATCAATCCTTCTACAAGATAAGGATTTGGATTCCCAGCCATTGCTTCTCTTTGTCTATCTTGAATAATAATATCAGAAAGTCTTTTACCTTGTTCTTTTAATGTATTAAAAGAATCCTCAATGATTGAATTTTTTCTAGGTGCAGGTGTAGTAGGTTTAGGTGCTTCTACTTTTGGTGCTTCTGTTTTAAAAAAAGAACCATCAATTACATCATCCATCGTTACACTCGCTGCCATTATATTTTTTTTTTTTTCTAATGAATAATATAAAAAAGTTAGAAAAAAAAAAATATAAATGCCTCCTAAAAAAAGGAAATATCCAGATTCTTGTTATGATATAGTACAATTCACAGAAGAAAGAAGTGCAAATACTAGAACACAAAGAGTAAGAGTAGAATATTTCCCAAATGAAGAACGTATTGCAGAGTATAGAAGACAGAATGATCTTGATAGATTAGAAGAGATTCAAGCAAGAAAGAAAGAAGAAGATAGAAGGAAAAGAGCAGAAGAGAAAAAAAAGAAAGCAGAAGAAGCAGCAGCAAAGAAGAAAAAGAAGAAAAAGAAGAAAAAGAAGAAACCAGCAGCAGGAGAAGTTGAACCAGAAGAAGAAGTAATTGAGTATCTTGAAGAAGAAGAGATTCAAGTAGAAAATAAGAGACTCAAAAGATGGGAAGAAGAAGAAAGATTACTAAAAGAGAAAGAAAAACAAATGAAAAAAAGAATAGAAGAAGAAGAAGAAGAAGTAGAAGAATATATAGATGATAATGATTATATAATGGAAGCTGAAGAGATAGAACCTGAAAGATCTGGAATTATCATAGAAGAAGTACATGAACCTAGACTAGAAGATTACATAAGACATTATGAAGAAGGTAGATTAAGATCTGGTAATAATAATAATAATAATAATGGAATGGGTATATATGATCAAATTACAATGGAGAATCTTTTAGATGCTAGAATACATGAAACAGAAGAAGAAAGAGAAGATAGAGTTCCTATTGGAGAATCCATTTATCAACAAAGAAGAAGAGAATCAGATAGAGAAGTGATTAGAAGACAATTAAGAGCAGAAAAACACTCTAATTATTTTATTACAGTTGTATCTAATGCAACTTTAAAGGATTATACCCAAGAAGAAGTAGAGTATCTTGCAGCAGAGTTACAACAAATGGTCAATCGACAATTGATTCTCTTTGCACCTGATTATATTCAATTCCTTACAGAGAATGATAGTTTAGATGAAATTTCTCGTATTGAGTTTCGTACAAAACCAGAATTACAAGAAGCAAGAGGAGAGAATGGACAATTACATACACATACAATTGTAGCTGTAACCCATAATAGTAGAATACGTTTAGATTATGCATTGATCAATGAGATTATACAAGATATAGCAAAAGAGATGGGATTTACTAAAAAAAAGACTGGTGGAGTAGCAGCACTTCAAGTACAAATACAAAGAGCATCTGATTCTACACAAAATGAATATGATTATCTTGATGAAGAAGGTGTTGCTTATGAAGCAGGAGATATTAGTAATTATTATGAAGAAGCAGAACGTGCAATTAAAGATGGATCAATGGAACGTTCTGATCTTAGAGCATTTAGAAGAAGAAAGAAAGAAGTAGCATCTGCACAAAAGAGTGTAAGAGAGTTAAGAGGACAAAAGTTTGGGTTTTAAATAAATCTGTTGTTGTTTGTTTTTATTTTGTTTTCTTAATAGCAGTATTAAGATAGAAATATTTAAACATCTCTTCTGTTCTATCACGGGCTTCAACGTTCTCAGAACCACGCCACAGTGTACGTGATTGGATTTTGACTGTTTTCCAAAAATGATTCACACAAATCATCAAACAACAGATGATTTCATGTGCAAAAAGTTTTGCATCTCTAGTTTCTTCATCGTCCTCTGAACAATCACTTAAGATTTCATCTATGATGCGGATGAATGAGTAGTAGGTGGATGATGTAATTGTTGTGCATTTACCTCCCATATAACCACCGTAGTTTTTAAACAAAGGTTCAGAGAAAATACGGTAATCCAATAGTACATCTAGGATGGTAGAGAGTACATTGATTCCTTCCTTTGGTTCAGGATCAAAACAGTTCGTTCCTTCACCCCAGGGTAAACAAGAGAGCACTCTATAAAAATCACTCTCTCTCCTGGTTGGGATTTTGTTTTTTCTGCTGAAAAATATACGGCAATCATCTCGGTGAGGAGAAAATATCCCTATTCTACCAAATGGTTGATATCCCGTGCTTCTTGATTCAGCGAGACATTCAATATCATGAAAGCTGGCTTCTCCTTGTATGTCATCTTCAATGGCTTTTCCAGGGGACCAAGGAGCCAACTCCACTTTCCAGTATGTATTCTCTATTCCTCTAAGAAGCATTTTAGATGCTTCTCCGATGATTGGAAGAACCCAGGGTGTGAGTGTGTTTTTGTATTCAAGTGGGTCTGCACCAGATACTCGATCTAATATAAAACATCCCAGAGTATACCAAGCATTCTCTATTTCAGATCGATCTTCCTTGATGTGAGGATCCATTCTATCACGGAATGCTTGAATGATACTATTGAGTACATATCTTCTCCTCAACTTTGGAGTAGGTTTTTCTTTTTCATCCCATAACTCCAAGTTTACTTCTTCTTCTAGGATCCGTATGACATCCAAAGCCTGTTCTTGTCTTAGTTTCTGTACATTGGGTGATTTTTTTATATTGTCCGGTGCCCTGTTTTGAAAAAAGAGGCATTCACCCACTACACCATATCTGATTCTATCGTTATTAACACAAACATCCGTATAAACAGGTTCTTTACTGTCTGTGGAAGAGTAGTAGGTTGAAGCTTGTTTAACGATAGCTTCATGGATCTGCATTAATATCTCCATAACCTTGCTTGGTTTTACGGGGAGTTGTTCTGCTCTTGTCCTCTTCTCTGGACAAAAGAATCCTGGTTCAACGCAGACAGGGTTTTCGTTGTTGCTGCTCTCGGCACTCATGGTTGAAAAGAAATGATTTTTTTACGAGTAAAAACTTTGTATTTATATTATATGTAGACACTTTTTTGATTGGTCTGATCCAACTGTGCCAAAGGTTTCTCTTTAATTTAACCATCAGGAACATGATGTAATTCTTCATCCATCTCTTCTTCTCCCATAATTCCCCAATCAGCATTTGGTTCAACCAAATAAGCCAACTCTGGATTCTTCTTAATGATTGCAAACAACTGTTTTTGATTGGATTTCCACCAACGTTTACAACCCATTACAAATGGTTCTGGTTCAATGGGTCTACCACAAAAGATCGTGAATCTAGGATCTATATGGGGTTTATCTTGCATATAAGAAACTGAGTGCCATTTTTTCTGAAGGGCTTGACCCGTGAGTGCTTCAAACTCTTCATCATTCTTGAAGAAATCACAGAATTTGGTTCTCACAGCTTCTTTGTCTCTCTCTGAACGGCAACGAAACTGTGTGCACATATCAGCATTACCTGAATATACATAGTAATCGTTAGGAGGGCACGATTCTACATAATGGATATTGGGTGGTGAAATGACACCAGCTTTATAAATCAAGTGCTCACCTGTACAGGCTGGATTTACTCCTTTAAAATCTTGAGAAGTTACAATAAAACAGATATTCATATGACGACCTTCAAAGAATACTTCATCAATGAGTTTCTGATAACGAAAACCATCAGAAAGACAATCATCAATAATAATGAGACAATTCATATTCCCATGGAATTTCCCAGCTTTACTTGCTTCTTTTAGTTTCTTTTGCATTTGAAAGATCTTTGCAAGCACTGTGATCCCTCCCTCTTTTGTGGCGTTTCCTGATTTCTTATCTACCTCATCAGGAGTAAGTCCTGGATAAATATGGGCTTCGGGAACAAACTCAGCATACTCTCCAGAGTAGAAAGACTTTGTAAAGACATAAACACGAGGGAAAAAGGGTCTTAGGTAGTTACCACAGAGAGACTTGATGAATACAGTTTTCCCAGATCTTCTCTTTCCCAGAACCACGATGGTCCAATCAGTACCAATCTGATCCCACGTGAGAGGAAATATATAAAACCTATTTTTTGAGTCTTCTCCACCATCCCATGTTGCAGGGTTTCCATTTTGCTGCTGTTGCTTCTGCTGCTGCTGCTGCCCATTTCCACTGGACTGTTTTGTTACCCCCCCACCCTGGCCACCGCGCTGTCTCTGTGTTTTGGGATCCTCTCTCTCATGCATGTAATACGGAGGTTTTGGACCCCACTGATCTTTATCCCACGTGTGAAGAATCGGAGGCCAATAACCAGGTTCATCAGGATCATCAAGATACATAAGATCAGCAATATCTGCTTCTAAAAGCTCTTGTGTCTTTTGTTTTTGTTCATCTCCATAAAACTCACCATCATGAAAATACCTGTCATCTTTTTTTCTTGCATCTTCTACTTCTGTCTCTTTATAGAGTTGAATCATTTCCGCATCAGGAACATACTGTTCTCTAGGATCATATTGATTCGCTCTCTTATATCTCCATGCAAGTACATCTTGTGCTTCTTGTGATACTTGAGCAATTTCATCTACTTCTCCTTCTTCTAAGAATCCATCAGGGGGTCCTTTCTTTTTCTTTTTCTTTGGATTTTCCCTTTCTTCTTTCATTTGTTGATGGACTTTCTCTCTATCCTTTGATGTATAACCTTTCTTTGGTGCACTCATTTTTTTTTTTTTTTTGTTTTTTTTTTTTTTTTTAAAAAAAAAAAAAAAA
>CALBMC010000042.1 GCA_937895685.1 uncultured bacterium
CGCATTAATAATATCAACACCGGTGGCAGCCTTAGCCCTCGCCCTGGCCTTTCTTAAGATAAACAACAAATCATTTATTTTCATATTAGAAGCCTTCATAAAATACCACTTTGGCGGAAAGCTTTATATTTGGAAAAAGAGCCCAAGCAAAAAAATGACTGAAAAAGATTTTGTTTCAAAAGCAGAAGGTGTAAATCCAGAAATAGTACCCTCACTTTCAGGAAGTAAATTAAAAGATCTTTCATGGAGCTTAGATGTTTTGGATAATTCAAAATCAAAAACACTTTAGCGTGATATAATCAAAAGATGGCGCCAACTAGTAAGGCAACACAAGAATTTGTCCCAATAAAAGAAATACGGGATGGAGTAATAATATTAAAAGACGGTGGGTTAAGAAGCGTTCTTATGGCCTCCTCTATAAACCTGTCTTTGAAATCTTCTGACGAGCAAGAAGCGACTCTTTCTCAGTTTCAATCATTTTTAAATTCACTAGAATTCTCTATTCAGATAGTCGTCCAATCAAGAAAATATGACGTAAGACCTTATGTTATAAGTCTCGAGGGCTTACTAAAAGAGCAAACAGAACCTTTAATGAAAATACAGACCCGAGAATATATACAATATATAAAGAAATTAACTGAAGAGATAAATATTATGACAAAAACTTTCTATGTTGTAGTTTCTTATAGTCCATCTATTGTCTCTAACGCTGCCGTCTCTGGTCCTCTTGGTGGAATATTCTCAAAGAGCAAAGAGGGTAAGGGTCAGAAAGATATAGACTTTGAAGAAAAAAGATCTCAACTTGAACAAAGGGTGGGGGTTGTTCAACAGGGATTAAATCGTTGTGGAGTCAGAAGTCAACAACTTGGATCAGCTGAAGTGGTGGAACTTTTTTATAAAATATTTAATCCAGGAGATAGCTCTGTTGGAATGACTGCCGGTATACAAGTCGAATAAAAAATATGGGAATACTTGATTCAATAAAAGGAAAATTTGGCAAAAAAGAAGAGGGGACCACTCCGCTTGTTTCTCCTCTCCCTGTTTTACCAGAAGAAATATATGAAGCTGCAAATCTTGAGCTTCAAGACATAATCGCTCCATCTGCTTTACAGATATTACCTAAGTCTGTAAACCTTGGAGACAAGATTGCCAGAACTTTCTTTGTTATTTCATATCCAAGATATTTATCAGACAACTGGTTTTCTCCTGTTATAAACCTAGACAAAGTCTTTGATGTGTCTATTGCAATACACCCAATAGATTCAGCGAAAATAATGAGAACTTTCCAAAAGAAAGTTGCGGAAGTAGCGAGCCAAATAAACGCTAGAGAGTCTAGGGGAATAGTGAGAGACCCGATGCTTGATACGGCTTATAGAGATTTGGAAGACTTAAGAGACAGACTTCAACAAGCAACTGAGAAAATGTTTGATGTTGGTCTTTATATAACAATTTATGCTGATAGTGAGGCCGACCTTTTTAAAACAGAGAGCGAGATAAAATCAATTTTGGATGCAAAGCTTGTATATATGAAACCCGCTCTTTTCCAACAAGAAGATGGTTTTAAAAGCGTTATTCCAATAGGAGACGATCGTCTACAAGTTCACCAAAAATTAAACACGGAACCACTTGGAAGCCTTTTTCCTTTTGTTTCTTTCGACCTTAATACAGACAAGGGTATCTTATACGGACTAAACAGGCACAACTCAAGCCTTATTATTTTTGATCGCTTTGGACTTGAGAACTACAACTCAATAATCTTTGCAAAATCTGGATCTGGAAAATCTTATGCAACAAAACTAGAAATTCTCCGATCTCTTATGTATGGAATAAATGTTATGGTTATTGATCCAGAAAGAGAGTATGAGTATCTCGCGGAGGCTGTTGGGGGAAGGTATTTCAATATTTCCCTTACTTCAGAGCACCACATAAACCCATTTGACTTACCTCTACCACAACCAGATGAAAGCGCTTCTGATGTTTTAAGAAAAAACATCATAACCCTTGTTGGACTCTTTAGAATACTACTTGGGGGACTAACACCAGAAGAAGACGCAATAATAGATCGAGCAATAACAGAAACATACGCCTTAAAAGACATAACCCCGGGAAGTGATTTCACAAAAATAGATCCACCTTTGATGTCTGATTTCGAAATGGTCTTGGCTGGACTTGAGGGAAGCGACTCTCTTGTTCAAAGAATAAACAAATATACTCGTGGAAGCTGGGCTGGATTTATAAACCAACCAACCAACGTTGATATAAACAAAAAATTTGTTGTTTTTTCAGTTAGAGACATGGAAGACGACTTGAAGCCAGCGGCAATGTATATTGTTACTCATTATATTTGGAACGCAGTTAGAAGAGAGATAAAGAAAAGACTCCTTGTTGTGGACGAGGCTTGGTGGATGATGAAAAGCGAAGACACTGCTTCTTTCCTTTATTCTATTGCAAAAAGATGTAGAAAATACTATCTGGGACTGGCAACCATAACCCAAGACGTGGGAGATTTTATGAGAAGCCCTTATGGAATACCGATTGTCACAAACTCTTCAATCCAACTACTCTTGAAACAAGCTCCTTCTACTATTGATGTGCTACAAAAAACATTTAACCTAACAAACGAAGAAAAGTATCTTCTTCTAGAGTCTGACATTGGAGAGGGTATATTCTTTGCAGGACTAAAACACGTCGCAATTAAGATAATTGCCTCTTATACAGAAGACCAGATAATAACATCTGATCCATCTCAGCTTCTCGCAATCAAAAAAGCAAAAGAAGACCTAGAGAGTTAGAATTTTAATACTTTAATGTTAAAATAAAGCCATATGAAAAAGCTTTTGGTTTTATTTATATTTTTTGTTTTTCTTTTTCTTGGACAAAAAAACGCTGAAGCACTATCACCAAGTGTTGGTTTCTCTATAACACCCGAGGCAATTGCACCAAATGATTTGGTAACAATAAAATTAAACAGCTTTTCGACTGATCTAAACAGAGCAAACATGACATGGAAAGTTGACGGCGCTACTGTCTTAGAGGGAGTTGGGAAAACAGAATACAGCTTAACTGCAAAAGGACTTGGTGAACAAACAAAAGTAGACATAACAATCAATACCTCAAACGGCATACCTGTTTTAAAAACAATCTTCATAAATCCACAATCAGCAGATCTACTTTGGGAAGCAATAGACTCTTATACTCCACCTTTTTATAAAGGCAAAGCCTTACCAGCAAGAGAAGCTTTAATAAAAACGTCTGTTGTTCCTTTTTTGAAGGGAAGTAGGGGTACTTTTTCTAACCCAAATTCTCTTGTTTATAACTGGGAGCAAAACTATAAACCTTATCCAAGTCTCTCTGGGTATGGAAAAAGCTTTTATGTTTTCCGAAATACCTTTCTAAACAAAGAAGAGCTTGTAAAGGTTAAAGTATCAACAACAGATGGAACACTAACAACTGCAAGTTCTGCTAAAATACCATTTTTTGAGCCAGAAATTATCTTTTACGAAAAGAAGCCGGCAACAGGAACCCTTTTTAATCAAGCCAAAAACAATGGACTTTCCCTAACAGAAGAAGAGACCTCAATAATTGGTGTTCCTTTCTTTTTTTCAACAAAAACAAAGCTGGGCGTTCTAGACGGAACACTATCTCTTTCTTGGAAAATAAATAATTATTCTGTTCCATCTGAAAAGCCAGACACTATAACAGTAAGAAAGCAACAAGGAGATTCCGGTTATTCTATATTAGATTTTTCAGTAAAAGGACCTTATCTGTACCAAAAAGGCAGTGGCTCTCTAAAAATAAGCTTTTAAATAAAGTTTTCTTTGGTAAAATAAGGGTGATGAAAAAAAGTTTTCAGAAAAGATATAAATTAATAAAAAACTCTCTATAAAATGAGAAACAAGAAACTTTTTTATTTTGCTATTGGATTCCTTTTATTTGCAATAATTTTTGCTTTTGCTTTTCAGTTTCTAAAAAATAAAAATGGTGGCGGAAGCACAACAGGTCTTATAAACAGTGTTTTTGAAAACATTTTTCCTTTCAAAACAATCGTTGACGAAAAAGGTAACAATTTAACAGAAGACTTAAAGGTTGGACAACTAGAAGAGGGGCCAGAAATTGAAACAAGACCAACCCTATTGAAGATAACACCCCTTCCAGTATCAGGGGCAACTCTTTTTGATGCAACAAGAGAAAAAATTGTTTATCAAGAAACGGCTTCTGGTTCGGTGCCTGTAACAGAGAAGTTTATTGGTAGATTTATTCGTTACGCGGAAAAGTCTTCTGGTCATATTTATGAAGTTCCATTTGATGGGTTCGTAAAGTCAAAAATAACAGGCACAACAATCCCGGGAACAGAAGAGGTTTTGTTCGACAATACAGCAAACTATGCAATTTTTAGATATTATGACGATACAGTTGGAAGAATAAAAAGTTTCAGCGGACAAATTCCAACTTCTTCTACAGAAATAGGTAGAGTTTCTGGAGAATATTTAGATGACGACATCCTTTCTATCTCTTTCTCACCAAAGGATGCTAAGATTATCTTCTCAAAGGAAGAGGGTGTTTATACTAATATATTCACTTCTGACTTCAATGGTAAAAATAAAAAACAAACATTTTCTTCTCCTTTCTCTGAGTGGCTACTAGATTGGCCTAATGAGAATAATTTCACAATAACAACAAAGCCATCTAGTTATTTCGCTGGATTTGTATACCAAATAGACGCAAAAACAAATGCAATAGAAAAAATATCAGGAAATGTCTCTGGTGTAACTTACAAGGAAGGATCTGACCAAAACAAAGGACTGCTGGGCTCTGCTGGAAAAGACTCTTTGGTTCTTTACTTGTTAAACAAAGAAACTGGGGGGGCAACGAACTTAAGTATTGGCACTTTGCCAGAAAAGTGTACCTTCTCCTCAAACAGTTTGGTGTACTGTTTTGTTCCAAATTTCCTTCCATCAGCTGTTTATCCAGATGATTGGTATAAAGGAAAAGTTTTATTTTCTGACTCTCTTTGGGCAATAAATCTAGACAGCAGAGCGGCGAATAAAATTGTTGATATTAGCGAGCTAGCAGGGGAGGCAATCGACGGAATTAATTTGTCTTTATCAGATGACAACGAGGATCTGATTTTTATAAACAAGAAAGACTTATCTTTGTGGTTATATGATCTATAGAATTATCACACTTTGCCTAATATTTTTTTCTTTTAGCTTTAGCCAGGCTTTTGCGTCTGACGTTGAAATTTCTGGGATGTGGTTTTCTGAAATAACAGATTCTAGTGTTGTTGTCACAATAGATGTTGTAAATAATAAAAATGTTTCTTCTGCGTATGATGTAACTTTAATTTACAGCAAGGATGTTGGTTTTACTTCTTTTGACGAGACTCCAGACATAATTTCTGGAACAATTCCACCAGGGGAGAGCACTCTTCCTCCTGTCACAATAAATTCTTTATCTGAAAACAGTGAGTATTTTATTGAAGCATTAAATCATACAACTTTTGGAGGTGAAAACTTTTCTGAGTCATTAAAAACAGAATCTTTTAAAACAATAGAAAAAACTACCGGAGTAAACACAAACACCGGCACCACAAATACAAACACAACAAGCTCTATAGATTGTGTAGAAACAGATGGTAGTTATTGTCTACTTGAGCCAATCCCCGAATTTGGAGACAAGATAACCCCGGACATGTCTTTTAGTGATTATGTAAACACCCTTATTCGTTTAATTTTAGGAGTAGTTGGGGTTGTGGTTGTTGTAACTTTTGTATACGGAGGAATAATGTGGATGGGTACTGACTCTATCTTTAAAAAAACAGATGCGAAAGAGCGGATGGGAAACGCAATTGTTGGAACACTTCTACTTTTGAGCGCTTATATAATATTAAACACAATAAACCCAAATCTGGTTGATATAAAAATAAATATTCCTGATGGTTTTACAACTTTAAAGATAGAAGAAATTTCTGATTCTGGAGAAATATTAACAATTGAGTATTCTTCTGAGGTTGGAACATGTCCTACTGATTGCTCTAAATTAAACGGGGAAGAGGGTGTTGATGTTCCATACGAAAGTTATGGTGACAGTGTTGCTTCTGGATTCAAACCAAGCCTTCAGTCCTTAACACAAAAACTAAGCGCTAGTGAGATAACCTGGACAACAACAGAGGCTTGGCAACCATCAAGAGTTCATAAGGCTCACTGCCACAACATTGGAACCTGTATAGATGCAAACTTCAGGGGTCTAGCAGATAATTCAAACCCACCACCAGAAAAGGTTAAGGCCTTTATAGAAGCAGCCGTTTCTTCTGGTTTGTGTCCTGTTTATGAAGTTGAGACAGAAAGCCAAAAAACAGCCGTTCTTAATGCGGGAGTTGATCCTAGTTATGTAAAAAACTATGGGGGCTGGATCTCCGCCCCTCACTTTTCTGTATACGGAGGAACTTGCTCCTCTTAGTTTTATTCAAAATACTTAATAACAACCCTTCGAGTTTTACCGAATCCAGTTGATTCGGTTTTTAGATTGGGTTTTCCTTCCAAAAAAGAGTGTATTATTTTTCTATCAAAAGCTCTCATTGGTTCTAACTCTGTGTCCTTTTTAAAAAATTTAGCTCTTTCAGCCATCATGTGAGCAACTGTTTCAAGATTCTTAATCTTTTCTTTTAAAAAACCGTTTACTTCAACAAAGACGCTTCTTATTGTTTCCACCTCTATTCCTTCTTTTTCACACAATCTTCTAACAAGATGGTTTATAGAATCAAGATTGTCTCCATCTTTACCTACAAGCTCTCTGTGGTCTCCTCCTTTGACCTCACAGAGGCACAGTCCGTACTTTTCGTCTGTTGTATAGACAATGTCATCAAAACTAAAACCAGAGCTTTCTAGGAGCTTTTTTGTTATAGAAATGATCTTGTCTTCGTTCTTCATAACTATGACTGGATGTTTTTTCTTATATACCACTCCTGTAGGGCAGAGAATCCACTACTTACAATGAAATACAAGGCAACAACCCCTCCAGCGGCATAAGAAACAAAAGAAATCATGACGGGCGCAATTATTTTCATTTGTTTCTCCATTGTTTTTCTGAAAAACTCTTCTTTTGAAAGATCTTTCGATTCTTCATTTTTTTGACCAATCTTCATGACAAACAGATGGGTTAGTTGAGCAACACCAGCCAAAACAGCCAAGAAAATACTTTTTTGTGTTAAATCAAACAAACCAAGAAAGTTTGGGTCTAGTGATTCTAGGTGGGGAACAAAGCTGTATAAAATATCACCAGAAACGGTTAGATCGTGAGAAAAAACCCTAAATAAAGCAAGGACGATTGGAAGTTGTATTAAGATAACGAGAAAACTAGAAAAAGGGTTAATCTTGTTATTCTTATATATTTCAAGGGTTTTTTTGCTCTGCTCTGTTCTGTCTTTTATTGTTTTTTTTATCTTTTCAATTTCTGGCGTTATTTTTTTTATAGCAAGATCGGAAGAGCGTCGTGTAGGGAAAGAGTGTCTTCGCCTGTGTAGA
>CALBMC010000043.1 GCA_937895685.1 uncultured bacterium
TTCAACAGCTGTAGAAGTAACAACTTCAGAAACAATAATAGAAGAAGATGGATTAGTTGAATTTGGAATTCTTTATGGAAAGATTTTAGATAAATGCATAAGTATTCAAGAAGACTGTACTGGAAAAGAAGCAACTTCTGGAACAATACTAATATACACAAAAGATAAGGCTGAATTATTGAAAGCAATTGACGTAGATCAATCAGGAAAATTCAGAACAAGACTAGCTCCAGGAAATTATGTTGTAGATATAAGAAGAACTGGAACTGAGAAAGTTGTCGGGGTACCAGAAACAATAAATATAGAAAAAGACGCTGAAATACCTCTAGAGATAAATATCTTTGATAAAGAAGTTAACGTTTTGGGTCTTCCTGTAAAATTGTAAAATCATCTACATCTAGCAGATCAAGATTGTCTCCTTCGAAAGAAGGAGCTTTTTTGTTTTCTTCCTTTGAAAAGATATTTCTAAACAAAGCAAAACCTCCTTCATAAAAATAAAAACCTATTCCAAAAACAATAAATAAGATACCTAGAATCAAAACACTATTATTTTTTCCACCAGAGAACATCGCGCTGGCCAAAAGTGTGTCTGTAGTAGAAGCAGAAGAGCTTGAAACTTGTATTGGCTCTACTTTTTTCAAGGAACCGACTCTAGAGAAGAGTGTTGTACTTGTTTGAGACACAGCTGTTTTATCCGGATATCTATCCACAACAGTTCCTCCGGAAGATCTTATTTCTATATTATTCGGCACATATGGAAACTTGGTTACTTTTTTTGAAAGAGTTATCTCCCCTTTTCCTAAAACATTACTTCCAAACGGAAAATAAAAAGTAAAACCATCAGAAACAAGACTCCAGCCATCAACAGAAAGTACATTAGAACTATTATTAAAAATAGTAACAGAACCATCACTTGAAATACTTTTTACTTCAAGAGTTGGAGAAGCTACTTTCAATATAATAGAATCTTGGGCTTCTGGATTTTTATTTTGTCCTTTCCTAAAGTAAGAAAGATTTACCTTATAAGTTCCTGGGTATTCAAAAATATGCTCCAAAACATCAGTTTTAAGATTATAAAGGTTTCCGTCCCCCATATTCCAAATAAAGGTTCCTGAATGGGTCACCGAACCATCCTCCTTGGTCGTATAAGCCCTCAAATCGATGATATCGCCTGCCATTATTATATCTGGGACAATTATCTCTGTTTTGTATGGCATAGCTTCAAAATCAGCTATTTGAGCCTCATCCTCTGTAGATAAACCAGAAGAAACAATCTCGTCTTCATCATCTGTATTTGATGAACCAGAAGAAGATCCAGAGTTCTCATCTCCAGGAGTCGGACTGCCAGAGACCCAAGAACCAGAAACTAACTGCAAAGTTTTTCCATCACCATTTGCCCCATCAGCACTAGAGAAAGAAACTGAATCTATCGTAGAGCTGTTGCTGTCTAAAATAGAAATAGTTTCTGTCGTATTATTCATCGACATCACTGTATCAATAACACTTTCACTCAAGTTGTATAACGAATTGAAAGATGAAGCGTTTGAAGCAAGGATCAAAAATCCATTTGCTGGAACAACAAGAGAGCCCGTACTTCCATTTGTCGGCGGAGTGTTTAGGTTGTGGTTTGACCCATCATTAAATTTCCAACCAGAAATATTTACATCAGATCCACCATCATTCGCTAACTCAACCCACTCATAATCAGTATCTGTTCCTTCATAGTCATACATTATTTCACTAATATAAACACCCGCTTTTGCCTGACTAGCAAAAGTTAGTAACAAAAGAACAAGGATTATTACCGACTTTTTCATTGCTATTCTCCAATTATACTTTTCAATAGATCTTCTGGTGCCTCTTTTGAATTTTTATTTTCCTCTTTTGGATTTTGTTTTACTGAATCATCTGGTACAGAATCTTTTACTTTAGTGGATTCTTCCTCAACAACTTTTTCTTCTTTCTTTTCTTCTACTTTTCTAGGAGGAGGTGGCGGTGGCGAGATTACAGGCTTATCCTTCATTGCCTTTGATAAAGCTTGCTTAAGAGCGTCTACATGCATTGGGTTAGATTCTTTCTTCCCAAACTTTGCCTGATTAGCACTTTCTGAAACTTTTGGTTTCTCTTCAATTACAGGAGATTTGTTTTCTTCCTTTTTTTCAAACACCTTTTCAGTTTTAACTAATGGCGAGACCTCAACTTCTGGGATGTCTATTTTTTCTTCATTATCTAAATTTTCGAGGAAACCTTTTAACTTAGATGACACTTCTATTTTTTCTTCTGGCTTCTCAGTATTTTGATTTGGTTTTTTATCTCTAAAATTATTATTTTGAAATCTTTTTGGATTATCATTTTGATTCTTTGGAAATTCTCGTTCTGTTTTTTTAGGAACATTCAGATTAGCATTATCCTGAGTTTTATTAGATTCTTGTTCTTTTCCAAAAGCCTTAAACTCAGCTTGAGGTCTTGGCTGGTTATTTTGATTTCTATTTTCCTGATTATAGTTATTTCTTGGTTGGAATTCTCTGTTTCTGTCGTCATTTCTTTTTATAAAACGATTCGGATCATTGTCTCCAAAAACCTTAAAACCAGAAGCCTCAGGCTTGTCTGTCTTTCCTGGAGAATCAGCCTCAAGGCTCTTGCGGATAATATCTTCCACCTCATCTCTTCCCTTAGAGTAAACGCTTCTTGAATAACTAATAGCTTCTTCTCTGTAATTCTTTCCCTCTGGGGCTGGGATCATAAAGGTTGTAGCCGAAAATGGTTTGGAACCAACTCCATCAATCATCAAACGCAAATACATTTGGAATTTTCCCAAATTTACAATATCGTCTGCAACAAAAGTTGGTGAGAATTCTTTTTCAAAAATCTCAGCATCAGAACTACCTACTCGGAAAACAACCATCGTTCCAACGTTACCGAAAACCGCCGCTTGAACATTTTCTGGCATCTGTTGAATATACTGGTGAGCAATGTTTAGATTAAGTTTATATTTTCTAGCCTCAGACAATATGTCGGCAAAAGATTCACTGGCAAAAGATTGGAACTCGTCCACATAAAGATAAAAGTTTGGCAGATCAGCAAGCTCCTTCGGACCAGCATCAGCACGAGACATCGCCGCCAAATAAAGCTTTGTAATTATAAGTCCTCCAAGGAGGTTTGTATTTTGTTCTCCAATTCTTCCTTTTGAAAGGTTGAAAATTATGATCTTCTTGGAGTCCATCGCTTCTCTGAAATCAAAAGAAGAAGTTGGCTGTCCAATCATATTTCGGATCAGAGTATTTGAAGTGAATTGTCCGATTTTATTTTGGATAGCAGGAGTTGCTTCAGCTGCATATTTTTCTGGGAATTTAGAAAATTCTCCTACCCAGAATTCTTTGACTGAAGGGTCAGTTAAAATCTCTACTACTTTTTTTCGGAAATCCTTGTTCGTTAACATTTTGTTAACAGAAAGAAGAGTTGCTCCCGGGTATTCAAGAAGAGCCAGTAATGTATATCCAAGAATATATTCCATTCTCGAACTCCAAGCATCAACCCAAATTTTCTTGAAAGTACTCATCAATCCACTCGCTACCAAATGTCTCTTGTCTGGATCAACGCTTTCCATGACATTGAAAGAAACAGGGTGTTCTATATCGAAAGGGGCTACGTATATTACGTCCTTTATTCTGTGCTCAGGAATATAATCTAGAAGTTTCTCTGCACTTCCTCCGTGTGGATCAATGAAAGCCAAACCTTCTCCATTTTGGATATCCTGAATTGCCATATTCTCAAGAAGAGTTGATTTTCCCATTCCTGTCTTTCCGATTGTATAGAGGTGCCTTGTTCTATCTAGTGCCTTAATACCAAACTTAACCTTCTGGTTTCGAAAGTCTGTCTGACCAATATAGGTTATTTTGTTTGGGTCATACGCCATACTTACTTATGAAATATTAACACGAGCTACTTTTATAAACACGGGGTTCATTCCAGCGTCATAACGAATTTCAAATCTCCACAAAACTTTTTCTCCATCTCTTTCTGAAACAACAGAAAATTCTTCCTTTCCTAGAGTTATACTTGATTCCAAGCTT
>CALBMC010000044.1 GCA_937895685.1 uncultured bacterium
AGTTTTTGGAGCAAGAAGCTAAAGAGAGTTCAGGGACAACGCCATGGGATATGAATATTCCGAAATGTATCAATATGGCAGATCATGTTTTCCAAAATATACATGACAAAGAACACCTGCAAGTAGATGTTTCTAATTATTTGAAAAAGATTTCAACCCCTTTTGGTTGATTAGAGGCTTAAATTTCCCTCCGCTTTAATTTTTGAAGCGGATTTTTTATTTGATTTTTTGTATTTCATAAATCCGGCAAGGGCAATCATTAGAGAGTTGTCAGTTGATAGATCAGGTTCCGGGAATAGTATTTCAACCTTAGGAAATTTTTTATTAACTTCATCTCTCAGAACTTTTTCCAAATGTTTGTTTCGAGCAACTCCTCCACCAACAAGAAGAGTTTTCACTTTTTCTTCTTCAATCGCTCTTAATGTTTTGTGTACCAATACTTCGATCGCTGCTTCTTCGAATTCTCGAGCCACCATCTTCTTGTCGTCTTCTGTTATTTTGGTTATTTTCTGAAGCATATAAAGTACGGCAGTTTTCAGTCCGGAATAAGAAAAATCATAATCCTTTGAGTGAATCATTGGACGAGGGAGAGAATATTTTTCGTTCTTTAGGCCACAACTTCTTGCTTCTTCTGCAAGACGAGAGATTTGCGGTCCGCCTGGATAAGGAAGACCGAGGAGACGAGCGACTTTGTCAAAGGCTTCTCCAACGGCGTCATCGCGAGTTTTGCCGAGCTTTTTTATATTATGAAAATCTTTTAGTTTCAGAATTTCTGTGTGCCCACCGGAAACGAGCAGAGCGATAGCAGGGAAAGATATTTTTCTCATTTTTACATTTCCATTTTTTTGAACTTTTTCAGCAATGCTTGAGACTGTATGTCCGAGCATGTGGTTGACTGGAATTATTGGAATCTTTTCTCCCTCCCAACTTTCAGATAGCGCTCGGGCGAAGTTAACTCCAACCCAAAGCGCCGGTTCAAGCCCTGGTCCTGTGGTTACGGCTATTGCATCGATCTTTGGTTTTTTTATTTTTGAAACGAAAGGAATAAGTTGTTCGCACAATTCTTTTTCTCGTTCTAGTAATTTTTTTATTTTGTTTTCTCTTGTATTTTTAAGAGAAGTAGATAATTTATTTTTTGGAAGGGGAGAATACAGCTTTGATTTTTTTAAAGTTTTTTCAAATATTGGAATTAGATTTTTAGCGTGCTCACGCTTTGCCATCATAGGGAAAACTCCACCGTATTGGGCGTGTAATTCGATCTGAGAAGAGACAATGTTCGATAGAACTCTTACTTCTTTCAGGTCGCCTTTTATTTCTACAATTGAAACAGCTGTCTCGTCACAACTGGTCTCGATGGATAATATTTTCATAATTAAATCAATTGGCTAACTAAAGTTAAATTTGGAAAGTCTCGCCCCGTAGTGAACCAGCAGATTCTACTTCTGGGGTCACAACTGGTCTCGATAGATAGGATTTTCATTCTTTGAGAATAGCACAAAAGCTTTAATTGACAATCTGGCTTTTTTCGTGCAGAATCAACAAAATTTTGCACAATGAGAATAATCTTTATATTAGGTCATCCAGGGTCTAGTCAAATAGCCCAGACAAACAAACTTTCGGATTATTTGGAACAAAATAACTCGAAAGTGGTAAAAATAATATCTTCAGATAGCGAAGAGATAAAGTCTAATGAGAGCGCCATGCCCAATTGGATTTTAGAGAATTTAAACAACAAGATTGATTACGGCAAGTTCACACCATTTTTATTTGATGGATTTTGTGTTGTTGATAAATTAAGAAGATTAGAAAATCCACCGGACTTTATTATTTGGTGTGGAGCACCTAAGAGCTACAATGAATTAATTATTTTAAAAGACTTCATTTACCTGTTTAAA
>CALBMC010000045.1 GCA_937895685.1 uncultured bacterium
TGAGCTTTTTCAAAAAATCCTTGAAATTCATAATATTCAGCGTCACGAATATCTCTCATTCCTTTTGGGGCGGAAATATTATCAGTTGGTTTTTTGTTTGTTGGTTTTTTTGGTGTCATATATTTTTAGTAATCAGTAAATCCTGGAAAAATTCCGAATTCTTTTATTGGTAAAACTCTAACGAGTGTTCTTCCTACTATGTATTTATCTTCGAGAGGGCCCCAGCTTCTTGAGTCTGAGCTTGCTGGTCTATTGTCTCCCATAACAAAGTATTCAGTTTCTTTTAGTGTGACAGTCATATCCCGTCCGTCATCTACTATTGCAGAAACATATGGTTCGTCTATTTTCATTCCGTCAGGGTTCTCTTCATTCTTTATTGTTACAACCCCTTTTTCGATTTCAACTGTTTCTCCTGGCAAACCAATAACTCTCTTTATGTAGAAGACGGACGGATTATGGGGAAATCTAAAAACAATAACATCACCTCTTTTAGGATCTTCTATTCGGTAACTTATTTCATCGACTATTAGATATTCACTGTCGTGGAAGGTTGGAACCATAGATGTTCCTGAAACAATAAAAGGCTGAGCAATAAAAAGCCGAATTGGTAAAACTATAACTACAGCCAAAAGTATTACTCTAACTAATTCCCACAAAGAATTCTTTTTATTCCCTTGTTCTTGAATTCTTGCATTTGGGTCAACTTTTTTTATTTCTTCGTTCATATTATGACCCTTATTTTACAGCAAGAGTGGTATTGACACAAAACGTTAATTCGTGTTCTCGTCAAAATCAAATATTTAAGGTATAATCAATTTATGTTTTATATTTTTGGACTTGGAAATCCAGGAAAGGAATACGAAAAGACAAAACACAATGCGGGACGAATTGCTCTTTTTGAAATTGCCAAGAAAAATAAATTTAGCGATTGGGAAGAGAGTAAGAAGGCTTCTGCTTCAATTTCTTCAGGTATTATTTCTGACAAGAAAGTAACCTTTGTTTTGCCAAATACTTTTATGAATAATTCTGGTTTAAGTGCCAAATATTTTATTAAAAGTGCAAAAGATAGAGATAAATTCCTTGTTGCTTACGATGATCTAGACATTCCAATTGGAAAAATAAAAATGTCTAAAAACAGAAGCTCTGGTGGACACAATGGAGTAGAGTCAATAATAAAAAATTTGAAGAGTGAGAATTTCGGTAGAATCAGAATTGGAATTTCGAAGGAAAAAAAGAAAGGAGGGGTTATTCGTCCAGACGGATCAAAATTGAGAGATGTTTTGGTTGAAAAAAACTTTTCTGCTTCTGAAATGATTGAGTTTAAGAAATCAATCAAAAAGGTTTCTGAGGCTATTGAGATTTTTATAGAAAAGGATTTCGACAGTGCAATGAATAAGGCTAATACGAATTAATTTTAAAAAAATGAAAAGAGAAAATTATATTTTTGGTAAGCATCCAGTTCTGGATTTATTAAAGAGAGAACCAGCGAGAATAAAGAAACTTTTTGTAAAAGAGGGGAGTGAACTATTGGAAGATAGGAACTTTTTGCGTGATACAACTAGAGCTAAAATAAGAATTACGACAGCAGATAACTCTTTTTTCAATAGAATGATAAAAGATGGAAACCACCAAGGGGTCGTGGCAATTTGTGAAGAAAAGAAAATGCTTTCTTTGAACGAATATTTTGCTTTGATAAAAGACAAAGAAGACGCAGTGGTTGTGGTTTTGGATGAGATACAAGATACGCATAACTTCGGAGCGATAATCAGAAATTCTGCTGCTTTCGGTGCCGATATTATTGTTGGTAGTCGCAGACAAGCTCCAGTAGATGGAAATGTTTACAAAACTTCAGCTGGAACAGTTGACCTTGTGAATATTATTTCTGTTTCTAATATTAATGAAGCAATAAGAAAACTAAAAGAAGAAAAGTTCTGGGTTTATGGACTTGATGGTGGAGCAAAGGAGATCATTGATGGAAAAGATATGAAAGGGGAAAGAAGTGCAATTGTTGTTGGAGGAGAAGGTTCTGGAATGCACGCTGAGACAAAAAAGATTTGTGATAAGTTAGTTTCTATTAGAATGGAGAAAAATGTTGAATCTCTCAACGCCTCTGTTTCTGTGGCGATCGCGCTTTACGAAATTAGGAGATAGTTTTTATTAAAATAAAACCTCCGTTGTTCACGGAGGTTTTTACATACCTTATCTTTAATAATCTTTTAGATTTCTTTTCAGTAGAATTAAAAGGCGTAGAAATTATATTTTTCTATTAGCGATTTTACCACGATCGTGGTGAAATTGCTAATAGCTAAGAAAATCAATCAATCGATTTTTTAATTAAAATAATTTAAGAAAATAAAAACCCGGTGTTATCCGGGAATATTTTTATGTGTGAGAGACTGCGCTTTTGCAATCTTCACATTCGTATATTTTTTCGCGAGAGCCTTGTCCTGGAATTGTGTCAGCATACTTCATTTTGCCCCAGCATTGGTAACAGATTTCGTAATCTGACCCCTTTGGTCTTTTGATCACTTCTCCGCAGTCGTTGCAGGTTTTTGAAACTGCCGCTGTTGCCCCGTACTCACCTGACCCGTGCGTATATCTGATGCAATAATTCGGATCTTTTTCGAATTTGAAGGTCGTGTTGTTATGAGGACAACTTTTCCTGATTTCGGCAATCTTGTCATAAAGCCTTGTTTTTACTGCAATTGTTGTGGCGGTTAACTCCCTTAACTTTTCCGAAAGTTCAGAAACAAGGGGGTCGTTTGCTAAAAGTGGATAATCATACCCAACTTCTTTTTCTTTGTTTTCAATTATTGTATTAGGCATAATAGAACTATTTTTTATGAACTCTACTCTTTTTATTAATTGTGTCAATCAACAAAAAACCACCCAATTTCTCGGGCGGTTTTTTGTAAATGCTCACTTTATTATTTTGCAGATTCGTCTATTAGGTAAGTAAGGGTCATTTTGTGTTCCTTTGGATCAAATAGAGTTATTTGGAAAGGATAAGTTTTTCCAAGCTCTAGAGTTTGATGAAGTTTGTCATCAGAACCAAAGAGTGAGTTGTGAACAAGTCCAGCTACTCCTTGTTTGATAGAAATAAGAGCTCCGTGTTTGTTGTATTTTATAACAACACCTTTCACGATATCTCCTTTTTTCAATTTATCTTCGAATTCTTTCCAAGGGTTTTCTTTTAGAGCTTTGATTGAAAGAGAAATTTTTCCATCTTTTATATCAATAACTTTAGCTTTTACCTTGTCTCCCATTTTGTATAGGCTTCGAGGGTCTTCAACAAGTCCCCAGTCGAGTTCTGAAATGTGAACAAGTCCTTCAAGGCCTTCTTCAACTTTCAAGAATACTCCGAAATCTACTAGTCCAGATATTTCACAATCAAGTTCTTGTCCAAGGTGGTATTTTTCTAATACTTCTTTTTTAGAATCTGGATCAGAGTCTTTTTCAGAGAATATTAGTTTTCCTTCTTTTGGATTTGCAGAAATGATTATTACATCAATCTTTGTTCCAACAAGTTTCTTCAATTCTTTCAAGATTTTATCTTTGTCAGAATCTTCAACTCTTGGGTAGTGCTCAGGTTTAAGTTGAGAAGCTGGTAGAAATCCTTGGATTCCTTGCCATTCAAGAATAAGACCTCCTTTGTTCGCTTCTTTTACAGGAAGAGAAACAAGCTCTTTATCTTTAATTATTCTTTCAGCTTCGCTCCACATTAGAGCTTGCTTTGCTTCTTTTAGAGAAAGCTCAACATAACCTTCTTCGTTTTCTGAATCAACAACCTTTGCTTTTATTGTGTCTCCGATATTTATCTTTTTGATAATATCTCGAGCGTTAATAAACTCACGTCCGAAGATTACTCCAGTTCCGTGTGGTCGAAGATCGATGAAAACTCTTGATGGTGTGATTGAAATAACCACTCCTTCAATTATCTCTTCTTCTTTTGGTCTGTCTTTTATTGAAAGGACCAAATCTTTCATTATCTTGTTATCTGTTTCCATTTAAAATAAAAAACCGCCTTCGCGGTATGTAATAGTTCGGGTTCCAGGCTCTAATTTCATAAAGGTGGCAAGCCAGGAGGTTATCCGAATCTATCCGCTGATAACATGCTCAGAATACCAGACTTTTTCCTATTTTGCAAGGTAGGAAATCAGTTGCTAATTTGGTATAATTTGACCATATGATACTTCATTATTATGGAGCACAGTTTTTGAAAGTCGTTCACGGAGATACGACCTTGGCTATTAATCCGCCTAAAAAAGAGGCTAAACTTGACCTGCCAAAGTTTGGGGCAAATGTTGCAATTTCTTCAAATTCAGATGACAGATACAGTGGAGTTTCTGAAATGTCTTTCGGAGAAACTGTACCGTTTGAAATAGAGAACCCAGGTGAATTTGAGGTTTCTTCTATTTTAATAAAAGGAGTTTCAAATGAAGTTGAAACAAAAAAGGGAAAGGAGTTAAACAATGTATTTGCTATTGAATGGGAAGATATGAAGATTGCGGTCTTAGGTCTTTCTTCAAGAAGTCTTACTGATTCTGCAAAAGATTTAGTTTTGGGTGCACATATATTAGTTATTTCTCTTCGAGATGACATTACAACCCCAAAGGAAGCAGCCAAGGTTGTAACAATGATTGAACCTCACATTGTTATTCCAGTTGAATACACAAAAGAATCTCTCTCTGCTTTCTTAAAGGAATACGGCGATGATGCAAAAGATACAGTAGAAAAACTTCAAGTAAAAAGAAAAGAAGTTGAATCTCGTGATGGAGATGTCATAATTATAAAATCTTAGATAATATGGAGCATCACATAAAAAGACTGAGATCTTATGATCCAGAGAAAAAAGAAAGAATATTGATTGGTGTGACTGGAACATTTTCTATTTTACTCTTAGCGATTATGGTGTTGCTTACAGGTCACAGACTTAATTCTTTTAAGGAAGAAGTTAAAGTCTCTCCAGAAATAGAACTTGTTAAAGATTTGTCTTCAAATATTTTAGTAGGAACAGAAAACGAAAATTAATTTTATGGCGAAAAAAGCAGAAAAAGAAAATAAAGACGAAAAAATTCCTGAAGTTTTAGGAGGAAAGGTTCTGGCTGTTCCAATTACTAAGGAAATGAAAGATTCATATATCAGTTACGCGATGAGTGTTATTACTTCTCGTGCTCTTCCTGATGTTCGTGATGGATTGAAACCAGTACACCGAAGAATTCTTTATGCGATGCATGAAATGGGACTTAACTCTTCTGCTCGAACAAAGAAAAGTGCGGCGGTGGTGGGAGACGTGCTCGGAAAATATCACCCACACGGAGATACTTCTGTTTATGATGCAATGGTTCAGATGGCTCAAGATTTCTCTACTAGATATCCATTGGTAATCGGACAAGGAAACTTCGGAACAATCGACGGAGACAACGCGGCTGCTATGCGTTATACAGAAGCGAAAATGTCTAAGATCGCAGGAGAGATGATGCGTGATCTAGAAAAGGAAACTGTAGATTGGAGAGGAAACTATGACCAAACAAGAAAAGAGCCAATCGTTCTTCCTTCTGCTGTTCCAAACCTTCTTCTTAACGGAACTCTAGGTATTGCTGTGGGAATGGCAACAAAAATACCACCACACAATTTAACTGAAGTTGTTGATGCAACTTTACACTTGATTGATAATGAAGACGCAACTACTGAAGATCTTTTGCAATTTATAAAAGGTCCTGATTTTCCAACTGGTGGTCTTGTTTATGTAGACAAAGAAATTGTTCATACTTATGGAACAGGAAGAGGGGGAGTGGTTGTTCGCGGAGAAGCTGAGATTGTTGAGCAAAAAACTGGAGTAGCTCAAATAATAATCACTTCAATACCTTATCAAGTTGTTAAAGCTGATATGATTTCTAATATTGCTGAATTGGTTCAAGAAAAGAAACTTGAAGGGGTAAAAGATATCAGAGACCTTTCTACAAAAGACATCAGAATAGCAATTGACTTGAAAACAGGAGTTCATCCTCAAAAGGTTTTAAACTATTTATATAAACATACTCAATTAGAAACATCTTTTCACTACAACATTGTTGCTCTTGTTGATGGTGTTCCTCAAACTCTATCTCTGACAAGTCTATTGTCTGAGTTTATTAGTCACAGAAAGGTTGTAATCAGAAGAAGAACAGAGTTCGAACTACGTGAAGCAAAAGCAAGAGAACACATTCTTCTTGGTCTAAAGAAAGCCCTTGATCATATAGACAAGGTTATCTCAACTATTAGAGGCTCAAAGGATTCTCTTGAAGCAAAACTAAATCTTATAAAAGAATTCAAGTTTACAGAAATCCAAGCTGTTGCGATTTTGGAAATGAGACTTCAAAAACTTGCTGGACTTGAAAGAAAGCAAGTTGAAAATGAACTTAAGGAAAAGCAAGAACTTATTGCTCGTCTTGAAGATTTATTAAAGAGTGAAAAGAAAATTCTAAAAGTAGTTTCTGATGAATTAAAGGAAGTAAAAGAAAAATACGGAGACGAAAGAAGAACAAAAGTAATTCGTGGTGGAGTAAAAACTATTTCTGTTGAAGATTTAATTCCAGAAAAAGAATCAGTTCTTGTTTTCACCAAAGGTGGATATGTAAAAAGAACTGATCCAAGTGAATACCGAAGCCAAAAGCGTGGTGGAGTTGGGGTCATTGATCTTGAGACAAAAGAAGAAGATTTCGTCACAATGCTTCTAACTGCAAACACTCATGATGATTTGTTGTTTTTCACAAACCTTGGAAGAGCTTATCAAATAAAAATGTTTGATATTCCAGAAGGACGTCGTGCAACAAAAGGAAAATCTGTAATGAATTTCTTGTCTTTGGGTGGAGAAGAGAGCGTTACTTCAATATTGTCTATTCCAAAGGATATGAAAAATAAGGATGGTTCAATGTTGATCCTTACAACAAAGAATGGAACAACTAAGAAAATGTCTTATGAAAGTTTTAAAGATGTTCGCCGAAGCGGAATAATTTCTATAAAACTTGATAAGGGAGATGAATTAGTTAATGCAAACATTGTTGAGAAGGGAGACACAGTTATTCTTGTTTCAAAGAAGGGACAATCAATTCGCTTTGAAGAATCAGACGTTAGAGAAATGGGACGCACTGCTGGAGGAGTCAGAGGATTTAAGATTGCAGGAACTGATCAGATTGTTGGTGCTGGAATAATTAAAAAAGGAGACAAAACTGCAAAAATCTTAGTTATGAGTGAATTGGGTTACGGAAAGATGACTCCAATTGATGAATACAAAATTCAAAAGAGAGGTGGTTCTGGAATTAAAACTGCCAATGTTACAGCCAAAACAGGCCAAGTTATGGTTGCAAGTCTTGTAAAAGAAGAAACTGAGCTAATTGCAATGTCTAAAAAAGGACAAGTTATAAGAACAGAATTATCTTCTGTTCCTGTCCTTGGAAGATCTACACAAGGAGTCAGAGTGATGAAGTTAAGAGAGGGGGATACAATTGCTTCTGTTTCTTTACTCTAAAATTGCCACAAAATTAAATATAATCTGATATAATTTAAATATGTTTTTATTTTCAGATTTTCTTTCGAAAGTTCCTCTTTATGAGGGAATGAAAGTTGCCGACTTCGGTTCTGGAAGCGCTCTTATGACTTTGGAAGTTGCAAAAAAAGTTGCTCCAAATGGTAGGGTTTATGCTGTTGAAGTTCAGAAGGACTTAGTTAGCCGAATAAAGAAAGAAGCTGACCACTCAAAAGTTGGTGGTGTTGTTGAGCCTATTTGGGGTGATGTAGAAAAATATGGTGGGACAAAAATAAAAGATGAAATCTGTGACATTGTATTGATGTGCAATGTATTTTTTATGTTGCAAGATAAAAAGGGCGCAGTGAAAGAGGCTTCTCGGGTTTTGAAAAAAGGAGGTTTTGTTTTTTTGGTTGAGTGGGAGAATCGTCCCGGAGTGGCCCTTCGGAAAGAAGAGGCAAGGTCTTATTTTTCAGGAAGTAATTTTGAGGAAGTAAATTCTTTTGATTTAGGTGATTCAAATTATGTATTAGTATTAAAGAAAAAATAAATTTTTATGGCACAAAGATTTTCTCCAATTCAATTAGGTATAATAGTTTTCTTCTCTCTTTTTATTGCTCTTGGTTTAATTTTCTTTTCTGACAAAGCTGGAGTTGGTACTTCTAATAAAAACAAAAGTATTAAAATAACAGTTTGGGGAACAGAAAATTCTGAAATAATGAGTGAAGTATTAGGAAATCTAGAATTTACAGATCAAGAAATATCTATTAAATACGTAGAAAAAGAGGGTTCTACTTTTGTCCAAGATATAGTTGAAGCTATTGCTCGTGGTGGTGCGCCAGACATTGTTTTGGTTGATGATACCAATATTTGGGCTTTGAAAGATTTAGTCTATACAACATCTTACGAAACTTACCCAGAAAGAACTTTTAAGGATGCTTTTGCTGATTCTGGAGAAATATTTTTGAGCAAAGAAGGAACGTTGGCTTTTCCTGTGACAATTGATCCATTTGTTATGTATTGGAATAAAACAATTTTTGCGGAAAAAGCTCTACCGTTACCACCGGTTTCTTGGGATGAAGTTGTTGAGATAACTCCTCTTTTAACAAAAACAACAGAAACAGGAGTAATTACAAGTTCAGCCGTTCCTTTTGGTAGATTTGAAAATACTAGTTACCCAAAGACTGTTTTAGCTCTTTTAACTTCTCAAGCCGGTGGAAGTTTTACTGTTTTAGATAGGGAAGACGATCAGTTAAAAAGTGGAATTTCTTCAGCTAATCAAACAAGTAGAAAGGCCCTTGTTGGTGCGATAAATTATTTTACAGCTTTTTCTAATCCTTCTTTAAAAATTTATACTTGGAATAAATCTATCTCATATGACGAGAATGAATTTTTGTCAGGAAGATTAGCCCTTTATTTTGGTTACGCAAGTGAGGCTGAAATTTTAAGAAAGAAAAATCCAAATCTAAATTTTGATATAGCCCTTGTTCCTAAACCAGAAGGAAGCACTGTCTCTTATACAATTGGAAGAGTTAAAGGTCTCGCTATTATGAAAAACTCACCAAACAAGGATACAGCTCTAACTGTAATAGGTGAGTTTCTAAAAGATGAAAATCTTTCTTCTTATACAACCATCTCGGGAATGCCTCCAGCAAAAAGAAGTTTACTTAAAGTAAAACCAGCGGATCCTTATTTATCTAGATTCTGGAATGCTGCCCTTTTGTCAAAATCTTGGATTGACCCAGACAAGGACGCAACTTATGGGGTTTTCTCAAATGCTGTTTCTGGGGTTTTGAATGGTTTCTATACATCAGAAAATGCAGTTTCTGATATTTCAGATAAGATTGATTCTTTGGTAAAATAGATCGGAAGAGCAC
>CALBMC010000046.1 GCA_937895685.1 uncultured bacterium
ACGAAGCATCAGATAATCTCAACTTCAAAAGAGAACTTCTTAGTTCGTCAAAAGCGTCTTGTCCTTCTGGATAAATAGAAGCCCAAACAACTGGCATTGGTTGCATATAACCCGGCAAAGGACCCAAGGCAGATTTATCATGAAGCAATGTATCTCCAACCGCCGCAATTCCAGGACGTTTGATACCAGTTACAATATATCCAATTTCTCCAGAAGAAAGATTTGGTGCTTTTTTCTCTTCAGGAGAAAGATATCCCACTTCAAGAACTTCAAAAGATTCTTTTGAAGCGTAGAAAAATATTTTATCCCCCTTCTTAACTTCTCCACTCAAAACTCGAACATAAACAATAACTCCACGATGAGTTGAATATTGAAAATCAAAAACCAAAGATTGAAGACCATTTTCTTTTGGATCTTTTGGTGGAGGAATTCTTTTTATTATTTCTTTAAGAAGCTCTTCTACACCTTCGCCACTTTTTCCAGAAACAAGAAGTATTTCTTCTTTTGGAACAAATAATAAATTCGCAACTTCCTCTAAGACTTCATCTGTTCTAGCAATTGGAGAATCTATTTTTGTTATAACTGGGATCATAACCACTCCATATTTAAGAGCTGTTTCAAGTACGGTAAGAGTCTGAGCCTGAACTCCTTGAGTTGCGTCAACAAGAAGAAGAGAACCTTCAACGGCAGCAAGTGCTCGAGAAACTTCATAAGAAAAATCTATGTGTCCAGGTGTATCAATTAGATTAAGTTCATAATCAACGCCACTGTCTTTATAAGACATTCTAACTGGTTGCATCTTGATTGTTATTCCACGCTCTCTCTCAAGTTCCATAGAGTCAAGAACTTGCTCTTTCATTCGTCTTGGTTCGATAGTTCCAGTCTTTTCGAGCATTCGATCCGCCAAAGTAGATTTCCCGTGGTCTATGTGAGCGATGATACTGAAGTTTCTAATCTTCTTTAATTCCATTACTGCATCCTACCTTAAAAGTGACCTTAATTCAAATTTTCATCTTCTGGAATAATAGGTTTTGATTTCCAAAACTTTTGTTTAAAAGATTCCAAAACAGCAATACCGTCTTTGTCGTCAAAAAGATAAATAGCCAAAGTAAATCCAAAAACCCCCAGGATTCCTCCTAATGCTCCTTGGAAAAATATTCCTTGGAAATGGGACAAGTCAAAAAGTTTGTCTCCGGCAATCAAGCCAAAGTAAGCAAAGATACCAGCAAGACAAGAACCGGCAAAAGTATGAAGGAAAGTACTAAAAACTTCTCTTACTCTAACAGCGTGGCCTTTTAGATAATCTCTTTTGAAAATGGTCCAAAGAATTATTACATTCAATATTCCCGCCAAAGAATACCCAAGTGGCAACATGAGCATACCCGCCCCTTCTTCTGGAGCCCGGAAAAGTGAGGCGATGAAAAATCTAAATATCTCATTCTCTTTGTAAATTTGTAAAAGAGAAATAGCAAATAAAATCATTGCAAAAGTTGAAATAAAATTTACCAAAAGAGGTTTAGAAGTTTTACCTGCAGCATAAAATCCCCGAACAAATAAGTGGATTAATGACTGCGCCACCAAACCAATAGAAAAAATTCCAAGAGCAGCGGCTACAAGTCTAGTATCACTCCAAGAAAAAAGATTTGTTCCTAAAACAACTCTCACTATCTGTGCTCGCAAAACAATAAAAAGAGTGGCAATTGGAAGAGCCCAAAATAAAACTCTTCTAATTGCAGAGGTCATATGTAATATAAACTTTTCTATTTCATTTTTAGAAAAAAGTTCAACCAATAAAGGGAAAGAAGCGACTGAGTAAGAAATACCAATTATACCTATAGGAACAGACTGAAGATTATAAGAAAGAGAAAACAAAGAAACAGCTCCTTCGTTTAGTCTAGATAAAATAGAAACTAGAACAAGCATCCCAAAAGAGTTTAGAGAGATTGCTAAAGTTCTAGGGATTGAGAGATATATCAAATCCTTTATTTCTTTTTTGTTAGTTATTTTAGAAAATTTAGGCAAAAATCTGTGTTTTATTAAAACAGGAATCTGAATTCCAAGATGCATTGCCGCACCAAAAACAACACCAAAACCAATACCAATAACTCCAATCTTTTCGTATAAAAATAAAACTCCCAAAATTATTCCCAAATTATAAAAAAGAGGAGCCAGTGCATAAACAAAAAACTTTTTATACAAATGGGTAACAGACCCAAAAGCATTAGATAAACCTAAAAGTATCGGAGACAATAGCATTAAACGACTAACTTCTATTAGATTTTGTTTTGCAATTTCAGAAAATCCCGGCGCAATATAATGAACAAGCTGTGGCATTATAAAAAACAAAACTACAGAAATAAAAGCTAAGGAGAAGAATAAAACCGTACAAATTTGACCAAAAAACTTTCTTGCAGACTCCTCACCGTCTTCCCCAACAACCTTCTTACTTAAAACAGGCAAAAGAACTGTCATTGAAATAAGAGAAGCGACAGAAACAAATAAAAAATCCGGAATTCTGAAAGCGGCATAATAAACATCCAAAGCTTCGCTTGGACCAACAATATGAGCAAGAGAACGATCTCTAAGTAACCCCAATATTTGGGATAAAAAAGTAAAAAAAGCTATAACAATTGCAGCTTGGTGAATATCTTTAAATTCCCTATTTATAAGAGCCAGAAACTTAGTTTTCATAATTACTCAGTAACCCCAGATACCACTGATTGTTGTCCTGCATTTTTTAATTTTTCAATTGAAGCTTGGTATAGCAACTGAGCATCTTGGAAACCAGGCTTGAGATTCATTGCTTCAAGTGAATAATTTTGAGCCATTTTGTAATCCCCAGTAGAGTAATAAAGAGATGCTTTTGAGAATAATATTGAAGGGCTATTTGGGAAAAGTTCTTCTGCTTTATCAAAAGCCATAATAGCTGAATCAATTGAACCAGAAACTCCAACACGAGCACCTAGATCATAAACACTAGCTAAGATAATCCAATTCTGTAAATTTTTTCTATCAGCCCTAACTGCAATGGCAGCAGACTCTTCTGCATTTTTAAAGTAGTCTTCTAGTTTTTCCGAATTTGGATTACTCTCTATTTCCATCTTAAAAAGACCCAAATATCTAAGGGCGATGTACCTTGCATAAGAATCATTTAATTCTCTAGATAATATTTTAAAAGCTTCAGAATTTCCCTTTTCAAAATTACCAACATCATCTGCCTTTAGCATTCTCTGATAAGAAATTGTATTTATAAATTTATTAGAAATAATTACTAGAGACCAAGACAGAACAACCGCAGAAAAAATAATCAAGCTTATTACAAAGAAACTATTTCTAGTATCACGAATGAAAGAAAATGATTCTCTTTCTATAGATCCTGAATTGAACAAGAATCCAAATACAGCCCCAAAAAGAATAAACATTAAAATAATCAATGAGAAACTAAAAACAAACATAAGAGAAGATATCAAAAGAGAAACTAAAAGGATTGCTGAAATCGAGCCGAAGTAATTAGAACCCGGTTTACCCTTAAAGATAGCTAGGTAAGAAATAAATAAAGCTGTTCCAAAAAACACTAGGAATGCCAAAATACCAAATATTCCATGCATTACAAAAAAAGTATCCCAAGTTCCAACTCCACCAGTAAATCCAGTATTCCAAAAAGATGTCTGGTTTATAGACTCACTTGGTCTATGTAGATACCAAGCATCTGAATAATTACCGGCTCCAACCCCACCGAAAGGATTATCGATTATTGTTTGTCCAACTATATAGAGAGACAAGCCAAGTCTTGGAGAAACAAAAGTTTCTTCAGAATCAATAAGACCTCTCAAGTACCCTCCATACAAAGATCCGAAAGCAATCATTACAATTGCAAAAAATGATACCGCCAAAGACAAAACTGGAGTTTTTTTGTTTGAGCTATTTGCATTCTGAGTTCTGATGAAAATAAAAATTAGAATTGAAGCAACGGCAAGAGTAAACCAAAGTAGAAAAACGTTTATGAATACAATAGAAATCATCGCGCAAACAAGAGCAACAATAGATGATATTCTTATTATTTTATTTTTTGGAGAAAGTTCAATTATAGATGCGGACAAAATTGCAGTAAGAACAGAAAATATTCCAAAAGTTCTAATAGACCCAACTAATGAAAAAGATGAACCGAAGATAGTATCAGCAAAATCTCCCGCAAAAGATCTAATCAAAAGTGAAATAAAACCAAAAATAAAACCTAATATTATCGGCAAAAATACAAAATATATCCTATTTTCTTTTGAAAAATATCTAGAAACAATAATGGAAGAAAGAACGGCTACAAGCCACATAAACAAAGTATAAGATTCTCCATATACTCCAAAAACTTCATTCCCGGCACCTCTAACAAAAAGAGACGACAATAAAATCAAAGAGAAGAAAGCTGCTCCACTGAAACAAAAAATCTTTTTTGAAAAAGAGAGGGTTCCAGAGAGTAATGAAGAAAATAGTCCAAGCAAGGAAGAAATTAAAACACCTGAAGCAAAAATCATTGTTCTTAAGGCGTCATTTTCAAAAAAAGGAATTGGAAGGTATAGAAAAACTCCAAGAGAAATAGTTACTACAAAGATATAAAAAATAGACTTATCAATCCGATTTAGCGCGGTGGTTAATTGCATATTAGTGAATATTTTATCACTAATTATCTAAACCTGTAAACTATTCTGTAATTATGTTGATAATTCTATTTTGAACAAAAATAACCTTTTTTATACTATCTTTGTTTTCTATATATTTCGCAAATTTTTCAGAATCAAATATTGATTTAATAACCTCTTCCTCTGTTGAATCTTTATTCATTTCTATAACACCCCTACCCTTTCCATTAAAAGAAACGGCTACATTAACAATTTCATCCACGGTCAAACTTTCATCAAACTTTGGCCAATCTGATAAGTGAATAGAACCAGCTTTTAGGTCTAAGCTGTCAGCTGTCAGCTTTTGATACAGCTCTTCTGTAATATGCGGAGCAAACGGTGCGAGAAGTCGAAGTAAAATATTGTATGAACCAGAAACGATTTTTTCTTCTTTTTCAAGTGCGTTTAGAAGTATCATCATTTTTGCTATCGCAGTGTTGAACTTGAACTCTTCTATGTCCTCTGTTACTCCTTTTATTGTTTTATGTACGAGTGGATCTGTTTTGCAAACTTTTTTCTCTACATCTATCTTTTCTTTTATTTTCCAAACTCTTTCTAAAAATCTTCGTACACCTACAACGCCATTTGGATCCCATGGATAATTTGTTGTGATACCGTATGGTCCCATAAAAGCGAGATACATACGTACTGTGTCTGCGCCAAGACGTACTACGATTTCAT
>CALBMC010000047.1 GCA_937895685.1 uncultured bacterium
AAGAGTTATCCCTTTGATAGTATTTGCATCATCAACCCCAATTAATATAATCCCACCTGAAGCATTTGCAAAAGCACATACTTCTGCTGTAATTTCTTTTATCTTACTAGGAATACTTACTTTGAATTCGGCATTATAGCCTTCTCCGGCTGCTATTATTGATTTTATTTCAGGTGGTTTGAGCATCGATTGTTTTAATTTATATTTAAACATGCGGTATTAGTAAAAATACTACTAATTTCTAAAAGCTATGTAGTTTTCTTAGAATTACTCCCTTTTTTAATTTATATAAAATTGGCAAAACTATTTATTTTTTGCCGTTTTCATATTGGTTTTTTTGTATTTTTTTGATAGTTTGGATGATCATTTGCTTTTTATTTTATATTTTTTTTTAATCATCATCATCAACTTGTGTTGATGGGTCTTCTTCTTCTAATAATTCTGCTGGGAGAGTTGGTTCTTCTTCTTCTTCTTCTGGAATATTTACTTTCTCAAAAGTTTCTGGGTTTCTCTTTTTATACTCTTCCACAATGATAGAATAAACTTCATTGAGTTTTTCACTCATACTCTTTATAATATCTTGTACGTTATTTGGTAATTTATCAGATGCCTTATTGAGGATACTGTCGGTATGATTGTTTTCTACAACCACTGGTGAACCATCTGGTAATGGGATAGCAGAGATATCATCCACACCACAATCTCTAGCTCTTCTAAGATAATTCTGAGCAAATTTGGAAACAATATGACCAGCAAATACATTACATTTTTGTCCTTCTTCCCTTGTAGGAGCAAAAGCAGAACAATAGTTACAAACAAACATCATAGCAATATAGTTTCCACCTTGTTTTGATTTGCATTTAATATAAGAAGGCATCATCTCATGTCGTTTCTCGATACATTCTTTTGCAGGACATGCTAAACGTAGAGGTTTAGTGCAAATAGGAACTTTATATCTTCTTGCTTCTGCTGCCCATTGTGTTCTTGTTTGTTTGTCGTTTTCCCAAAATTCTTCTTCTTCAATGGATTCTGCTGTTGGTTCTTCGTCGTCGTCTGTTTTTTTTGATTCCTCATAAAATTCTTCAGTGATTTCCTCCAATTCATCTCCTAATGCGTCTCGATTGATTCTAGAGAGTCTCTTCGGTGGTTGGTAAGGCGTATCTTCTCTTGTCTCCTTCTTTCTTTTGTTTGCTGCAACGATTGATTGTCCTGCTCTTTTTACTGGGGTTGACTTTTGTCTCATCTTCCGTCTTTCTCTGTTGCTTCCTTGAGAGTTTTCTTTTGAGTACTTTTGTTTTCGAATAAATCCCCACGTCAAACTTCTCATGGTTATGGGATTTATTGATGTAGACGTTCAAACAAGCCAATGCATCTGCTTCGTGGTGCGTAGCAACGGGTAAAATCAGTGGATATTTTTTTACCTCTTCTGATTGGTTCTGATCTAGGATCGCCAATGAATTCACTTTATCAAAGATTTCGGATTTTCTCTCCTCATAGGTTGCTCCTTTTCTCCAAACTCCGAACACTTTTTTCGTAGACACTGCACTATAACGGTGTACTAAGAAATCTTTTCCTTGAACAGAATCTTGTTTTGCGAAATATGTATAAGTCACAGCTTCTAGCATCTGTTGGAGAAGTTCATGTTTCGTAAACTGTTTCTTTTTTTTTGGTTGTTGCTCAATCGCCAATGCAATCGCTCTCCATGGTTTCTCTATTTTAGGAAGTATCTTTTTAAGGATAAAACCAGAGATTCCAATCACGTAAGCAACCGGATCGGAAGATTTATGATCTATCATTGTATTATGGGTTCCAGTATAAGCAGTAAGGATTTTAGTGTCTTCGTCATAGATTGTCAGAACCCATCCAAGATTTATCCATCCCGGATCTAGAGAAAGTATCACGTTGCGCATGTGACTCTTTCCTTCTTTAAAAAAAAAATCTAAGGAAAAACAAAACCAAAAAAAATATAAACCCTCTCACGCATGAACCAATCAGAGAGAAAAAGGAAATGGATAGAGTCTGAAGGGGAACTAGAGTTTGAGAATCAGGATGATCTCATGATCTCTCATCCATACAAATTTAGGAAACTCGAAGAAGAGGATGGTTATGAGATCACAAAGAAATCACCCTCTTTACATTTACCCTCTCTAAGAACACCTATTAGAAACTGTATTCCTAGTTACTTTGTTCCTAAGAAACTTTCAGATAAAAGAGGAAAAAAAAAATCTAATTTCGTTGTTTCCAAAACAAAGTGGTATGATGGATCCAATCACGATATTATCTGCGATTGCTGCGGTAATCACGATCAGTCTCGCTTCTTTAAAGATAAAGAAAATTGTCCCGTATGCGAAGATTGTGGCGTTGTTAAAGTTTCTGAAGTTGCGTTTGAAAATGAACTTCAGGAAATGCAAAAGAAAAATAAACAGGGCTATAAACGACGATCATATCTCGGTGAAAGACTTAGACAATTCTCAGACTCAGAACCAAGGATCCCCGAACCGGATCTTGAGATTATTAGATACGCTTATGCTAGGCTCCGCGAGGCTTTTAATCAAGATCATCCTCTATTTAAGAAAAGTGCCAGTAAAAGAGAAAAACATATCGAGCGTCTCGTTCGAACTTTCACCGATCGAGAAGAAGATATCACAAAGCAACACATTAAAACACTCTTAGATTTCATTGATCATTCCATGGATCCTAATGTAGGAATCACGAAACAGGAGAAGCTTCCATCTTTCAAGAAAAAATATCTAGAGAGATGGGCACAAATCAAGAAATACTTTTGTGGTGACCGTTATTACTTTACAGATCTAGTTACAAAACCAAATGAACGAATCCTTGATCTCATCTTTAAGATCTCTACTCTAGTAACACTCATTTATGATAACAAAGAACAAAGAAACTATATCCTTGCTACCTCTAGATATAGTTATATAAAAGAAGAAGAAGACGAAGAGTTTCTTGAAGAGATCAAGAAAAGATTAAAGATTGAAGAAGAAGAAGAAGAGGGAACACCATTTACTTCTTCCTCAGAAGAGGAGATTGAATGTTGTGGGCTTACACTTGGAGGAGGAGGAGGAAAGAAAACAATAACAACACCACCCACAGACTATAGATACTTGGATGATCCTATTCCACCCAAAAAGGGAGAGAAAAGAAATATGCCTTCTATTGATTTACTCTTTCTCATGATTCTATTTGCAGATGGAGAAGATACACTTGAAGTACATGGATGGTATTTTGTAAAGAAGATTATGCATCAATATACATTCTCACTTCCAGACTTTGAGGATAAAACTGTGAGTGAAGTACTATTGGAAAGAAAGAAAAAACGAGAAACGAAATATAATGCACTGAGACTTGATTTTTTAGTACTCAAAAAAATTCTAACGCACATCAATCAAGATCATAGAGCTGCACTTGATAATATCGCAGAGTTTGCAGGTGAACAAATTGAAACACCAAAGAACATCGGACAACTAATCAAAATCACAGCAAAGAACAAATCACTTTATCAGTTTCCAACATGGCAGAAATTCTAAATTACTCACCGGGCATTATTGGTAGACTTATCGGAGATGCAATTACTATTGGCATTGCTTACGCTATTTCTTTTATTGGCTGTGACCTTATTTATCACGATTTCAGCTTATCTCAAAGTATTAAATCTGCATACTGGTTTTTTCTGGGCCCTTTCTTGTGGAGATGGGGAACCGCTGTTCCATGGGTATTCGACATTCTAAAGAACTTCTTGGAAGGAGAATGGTCATCCATCAAAGGAAATTTTATTAATTGGGCAGAAGGAGAGCTACCTTCATGGATGCTTACTGTCATGCCTTCACCTTCTCTTCTCGCTGATATGATCGACGAGAATGGAGATACAATGATTGAAAGTTTTCAATATATTCAAGAACGAAGATTTCAAGACTTTAAACAGAAATAAATTTATTTTTTCTTCTTTAAGAGGAGTGAGTGTATTTTTCTTACATCCTTTTTATAGTTTCTAGAAGAATCGTCCACAAAATCTGTTCCTCTCCAATCAATCTCATCAACAATGTCTAAAAAATCACCATCATCTCCCCAATCAGAGTGCCTTGGGTTTCTTTTGAGATCGTTATTGAGTTCTTCTTTCATAGAGTCTAAAAATTCTTGTATTAGTCTATCACTTTCTTCTTCTCGAGCTTTTTTTTCTTCTTGAGCTTGAAAAACACTTACCACACCTTCTTCCTCAACGAAACATTGAAGGGGGGCGTCATCATCAGAATCTGTGTCTTGGATTAGTCTGGGCTTCTTGGTGGCTCTAAAACTGGAACCATCTCCATAGGCAACAATACCATCACCTTCATCTACACCCACTTCATCATCTCTCTTTCTCGATTTTTCTGCTTTCTTTCTCTCTGCGAGTTTCTTGAAGAGATCGACAGTTGCTTCTTCTCCATACGTTTCTGCAAATTCTTTCCATTTATTATGATTCTCGAGGCTTCTAGAACGATTATTCTTTGAAGCAGCAAGGGTAGCTTCCCAATCCGCGTAAGTTGGAAAATTAATTTCTGCTGGGAGATTATGTCTCTTTGAGAGAATTGTATGTTTTACAGTGGCATGACCAAATGGATTTTCATTATCAGAACAATAAAAGAAGCATCCAGGAGACTTTAAGGATTTTCCTTGTCTTGCAGCTTGAGCAGGAACAATAAGATGAGAAGATCCACCAAAGACTTTAGATTTGAGGACAGAAGCGTAATTTTCTCGGAGTTTCTTTGAAGTAAATGATTTCGCTTGTTGTTCTCCTTCAATATGGAAAACTTTCAAGAGATCACGGAAAATAGGGGAGGATACAGAGATAGCAAGAATACAATGAAGGTAAGTAAAAAGATTATCAACAGTAGCAAAAGCACCATGGAATGAATCTACTTTTCCAGAGATATTATGGAGTCTTTGTTGTTTTCCTTTATTTCCACGATTGATAGCAGCACCAATATCTACAAGAGTAGAAGCAGATGGAATAGCAAACCAATAATGAGGACAAGGTACACCAGTAAGTCTATCAGCAACAAAAGCATTTTCACCTACACTTACAATAGAGTCTGGAAGAACATTTCTTTTGAGTTGTTCATCAAAATTATCACATACAATTTCTTTCTCTTCATCTGGAAGAGAACAGAGTTCATAAACAGGTCCAGGTTTCTTTGGTGTTCCTTTTCCTGCTCCTCCCACTAATCCACTTCCTGGTTTCTTTTTTTCTTTTCCAATTGTAGAGATAATTGTTCTGAGAGTTTTTTCATCAATTGGGTCAATATTTACTTTCTTTCCGAGTGCAACATTTGATTCTAAGGAGTCTTCCATTGTCGTTGTCTTCGCTGCCCAGAGAGGTATCATGAATAAAGAAAGAAGCAGAAAAAAAAATTGAATTTATAGTTCCCCCCCGAAAAAAAAATCTAATCTTTCCATCCAATCAAAGTAAAGATCATGGCACTTATGGCTTTAGCCGTTGGGCTAATAGGATATAGTTTGTATAATAGCGAATCAGAACTCAGTTCTGTTGTATCCAAGGATAAACGTCCTTTTGGAACTTCCACTGACTTTCCATTGAAGCGATGTGAAACACGTGAAAGGAATGAAGATCGAGATGTAGGGAACATTCAATTGAATATGAATCTCAATCCATTTTTTTCTGCAGTAGATGATCCAGACACAAGAATTGTTCGAGCAGCGGATCCCAGAGATGCATATGATGTTATTGGAAACGCTCTTGATTATCAATCGATTGTAAGATCAGCAAACAGGAAACTAGGGGTTGATACTCATTTTAATCAAAACAATCGAAAGACCATTACTGTAGGTGCATATAATCAGAAACCCATCACTATGTTAATTCCTGCTCCTGGAATCTTCCCCGGTTACGAGAATCAATTCTTTACAAAGATGGACAGAAAGAGTTCTTGTTCTCTTGTAGATCAAAAAGTTGGAAATTACAAAGATATTTGGGGATCTGTTACTCCTTATCATTTACCTAGAGATAATATGACTGCACTCTATACTCTTGGTAATCCTTGGGGACCAATGGGAGTATTCAATAGAGCGTTTGTTGAGAATGCAAATAGACTCACAAAGAAAGCAGATTTCGTGGACGATTCCATGGGAGGATTACCTATGGTGGGAGGAACACAATACTCAAATAATAATGGACCCATTGTTGCAAATGGACTTTATTAATAAAAATAACCCATTACTTCATCCATCCATGTATTTAATCTATGAGAGAATGCTTTTTTAGCAACTTGAGTATTTCCATGGTATGCCAGATTCTCTTGAATAGGAAGTGCATATTGATAATCATCAATAAATCCTTGTTTTACATCTTGTTTTGTAGGGAAATCACCATGAGCAGCACGATCTACTGTATCAATAAATGAGCCTCTCGCTGTTTTAGAAACTACAGGGAATAGATAAGTGAGTGTTGAGTGAATTGGCATTCCTGCTTGTCCAATTCCTGTTCCAGGTCCAATGGTGACTCCACCACCAGGAGCAGATGGATTTTGTTGAAATGGGTTTTCTGGTCCCACAATAGAAGGAGGAGGAGGTTGAGTGGGTGGAATTGGAGTGACTGTAGGGGGTTGAGATGTATTTTTTTTAAGAATACGAATAAAATAAACAAAGAGAATGAAAGTAAAGAGATTTGAGAACTCCATCTTTTTTTTTTCCTTTTTTATTGTTAGATTTTTTTTTTATATCCTATTTACACTGATCAC
>CALBMC010000048.1 GCA_937895685.1 uncultured bacterium
AGATCTACACAGGCGAAGACACTCTTTCCCTACACGACGCTCTTCCGATCTCAAGTTAAGAAAATAGAAGTAGAAGGAGAAAAGGTTTCAATTGAGCTATTAGATGGTTCTCTTCAGGAAAGTAAAAAAGAAGTAGAGAGTGGAATCGTTGAATCTCTGAAAAATCTAGGGGTTCAAGAAGAAAAATTGGTAACAGTTGAAGTTGGAATTAAAAGCGAATCAGGTGCTGGATATTGGATACTTAATCTACTTCCAATCCTAATTCCAATTCTGTTTTTGGTTTTTTTCTTTTGGTTTATTGCTCGTCAGGCGAAAGGTGCTGGAATGCAGGCATTTTCCTTTGGACAATCTCGTGCCCGAATCACAAATCCAAATGACAAAAATAATCGAGTTACTTTCAAGGATGTTGCAGGAGCAAGAGAGGCAAAAGAAGAATTGAAAGAGATTGTGGACTTTTTGAAAAATCCGAAAAAATTTATTGACATTGGAGCGAGAATTCCAAAAGGGGTAATACTGACTGGTTCTCCAGGAACTGGAAAAACCTTGCTTGCTCGTGCGGTGGCAGGGGAAGCCGGTGTTCCATTCTTCCATCTCTCAGGAAGCGAATTCGTAGAAATGTTTGTTGGAGTTGGAGCTTCTCGTGTTAGAGACTTATTCCAAATGGCGAAGAAAGCTGCTCCAGCGATTGTTTTCATTGATGAGATTGATGCAGTTGGAAGAGTTAGAGGAACTGGAATTGGTGGAGGAAATGATGAAAGAGAGCAGACTCTAAACCAAATTCTTGTTGAGATGGATGGATTTGAACCGAATGAGAAAGTTATTGTTATGGCGGCAACAAACCGCTCAGACGTTCTTGATCCGGCACTTCTTCGTCCAGGAAGATTTGATCGTCGGGTAATTCTTGACCTACCAGACCGAAGAGATCGTGAAGAAATTTTAAAGATTCACGCTCGCAAGAAACCTTTTGCAAGTGACGTTGATTTGAAAGTTGTAGCAGAAAGAACTCCTGGATTTTCTGGTGCAGATCTTTATTCTCTTATGAACGAGGGAGCGATACTTGCTGCTCGTGAAGACAGGAAAACAGTTTCTCAAAATGATCTTTTGAAATCTATCGAAAAGGTAATGCTTGGACCAGTTAGAAAGAGTCATTTGATGATTCAAAAAGAAAAAGAAATAACTGCTTATCATGAAGCGGGACACGCTGTGCTTGCTTCTGTCTTGCCAAATGCCGATCCTGTTCACAAAGTTTCAATTGTCGCTCGTGGACGTGCTGGAGGTTATACCTTAAAGCTTCCAGTTGAAGACAGAAGATTGCAATCAAAGAAAGAATTTCTAGATGATATTGCAATGTCTCTTGGAGGATATGTTGCCGAAGAATTGGTTCTCGGAGACATAACAACCGGTCCTTCTAATGATCTACAGGTTTCAACATCTCTCGCTCGTGCAATGGTAACAAGATGGGGAATGAGTGAAGCAATTGGACCTGTGGCACTAGAAAGCGATGGAGGAAAGATAATTCATGGCTATACAGATGGAGGAAAAGATTATTCCGAAGAAATGTCTGCTGTTATAGACAGAGAAGTTAAGAAAATAATGAATGACTCTTTGGAACTCGCACGAAAAACAATAAAAGAAAATAGAGAAGTCCTTGATGCGATTGCAAAGAAACTTCTTGAAGTAGAGACACTTGAACAAGATGAATACAATAAATTAATAATGACTTTCGGTATTAAGCCAAAGAAAAGGGAGGAGGGGAAAGAAGCAATAGACATAGTTGGATAATCAAAAAACCGCGAAAGCGGTTTTTTGTTGGACAAATGTCTTAAAAAAGGTATATTTCGAGCAGGAGTTTACCCATGAAAACAATTGACACAGCGGGCTTTGAAACAATCAAGGCTGTAGTTGCGATTTTTGAGCGACTAGAGTCAAACGGACCGCACTTACTCTTCGGACCCAAGCTCACTGGTTTCGGCCAGGGATTCTTGATGCCGGTAGGTGGAAAGTACAAACCGAGTGACGAAAACAATCCAGTCACTGCAGCACACCGAGAAGGCTACGAGGAAGCTCATCTCGAAGGTTGGAGCAATTTTGTTCCTGGACGAATCACAATAACCATCCGCGATAAGCGCCAAATCCTGCCCATCGATATCGTCATCTATACAAGTTGGAGTGGCCGACTCGTATGGAATGATGAGTTCGAATGGCTCAAGTTCATGTCGCTCAGCGAAATCCTTGCTGGCAAAATTTTGCCATGCGACGACATTTGGCTCAAACGTATCTTGATCGATCACAAGCCGACAAGCTTCAACATCCTATGCGGAAAGGATCGAGAAGATGTCTTGGACTTCGAGGTGCTCGATTTCGACCCCAAAAAATAATCAGAAAGTTTTCACGAATGCGAACCGCGAGGTTCGCATTTCTTTTTTTAGAAGCATCTTG
>CALBMC010000049.1 GCA_937895685.1 uncultured bacterium
CTTGACGTCTTCGGCAAGCATACTTTCAGAGACGTCGACCATGATCATCACTTCGACGCCTTCGGATTTAACCTCTTGCATGCTCTCGCCCATTTGTGGCCGAGCTGCAGCCAAAACAAAAAACACCAAGGCCACAGATTGTAAGCTCAACTTCCAAAATCGCTTCGATAAGGATACTGATGAAATCAACAATGGCGTAATGCGTTCGCCAAAAGCTTTGGAAAGTTTTTTTGAATTCATTTTGGCCCGCAAAAAGCCAAAAATAAAAAAATTATTTTCTTGTCTTTTCTCACTCTTAAGGTAATTACCAATCAAGGTGCTCTTCCCTTGCCCTGGCAAACCTATAACTTCTACTTTTTTAATCATAACTTTTTAAACAAAACAGCATAGGATTCTGTTACTGGATAAAAAACTTTAGAAAAAGGTAAACGATTAATTATTTTAAATAAAATAACATTCATTACCGGGCTTCGTAGTCCCGGAAAAACAACAGAAACTGGATAGAGTCTAAGAACATCACAACTATTAACTCTAAGATTATAAACAAGAGTTTTAGGCTCAATCATCATTTTGTGAATTGCACTTTTTTTGTTTATAAAGCTAGCTCTCTTATGTGGCATTTTTGTTATAAGAATTCCGTATCCACCACTCTTTAGGGCTCGAGAAAAAGTTCTAACAACTGGTCTAATGTCATCAACATACTCTATTGCTCTAGAGGAAAACAGAAAATCATACTGCCTTTTTGGAACATATGTTGCCATGTCTCCTTGAGATAATTCGTAACGTCCAGAAAAATCCTTTTCAAGAGAAGCTTGAGCTTGTAGCAACATTTCAGTTGAGATGTCTACAAGCGTTCCTTTTATTTCAGGAAATTTTTTGAAAATCATTTTAGTCCAAGTTCCAGGACCAGAACCAAACTCAATAAAATTAGTAGGGTGAGCAACCTTTTTAAAAAATCTATTAAGCATTGTCTTTTCCATCCAAAAACCAGCCTGCTTAAGAGGTGTTTCCATCCATCTAGCAAATTCATAGTTTTTACCCTTTGAATTAGCAGCTGACTTATCATAATGTTCTTTTATCCAATCGTTTCCCTTTGTCATAATTAATTTTTTGTTTTTTTAACTAAAAAAAAGTGATGGTACTGATTTTCAAACGGTATAAAATCCATCTCTACTTCACCGTGCTCTTTTAATAAATTTATGAGTCTTCCCTTTTTAAATCCTGCTTTACCCAATTCCCAATAATGTTCCCCATCAAATTTGTGCTTTTTAAAATAAGGGATCTTTATTGCGAACTTTATTTCTGGTAAAAAAGGAATTTTTAATAAAAATTTAAATTGAGGAGAAAAATGTGGAACTGAAATAAAAACATAATTTCTAGAAACCCTGAACATTTCACCCAAAGCTTTTTTAACTTCTTCAAATGGTATGTGCTCTAAAACTTCAAAAGCACAAACTGTATCAAAAGAATTATCAGGAAAAGGAATACTCCTTATGTCCCCTACTACGTCTGGACTCAGATCTTCTGCCAAATCAAGAGTCTTTATATCTATTTGAGTATTTTGCTTTATGTATGAAGAAAATACCTTATCTCCAGCCCCAATCTCCAAAATACTTTTTGGATTTGTTCTTATGGCAACAGAAATCTGATTAAAATAACTTACGAACCTCCCGGCGTATCCATAACCAGAAATCTTATAGTGCGATCTCTCAACCTGTGCTTTTCCTATTTCCACGAAGAGATTTTAACACAAAAAAGCTTCTAAAACACGCCTTTTATCTCTTTTGAAATCAATTTTATTAATCTATCAAGTGAGTGGTTCTTTTCTATATTTTTAGATAATTCCAAACGATCCATTTCACTTATCGCAACAGCTCTTTTAATTGCCTCAGAGAATGAATCTTCCTTATCAACAAAAAGTCTAAATGGTAACAAAATATATTTAAAAGCTTCATTAGTTGAGACGGCTGGAATTCCAAGACCAAGGGACTCCAAAACCGCCTTATCCAAACTCCCCGTCTTGCTGGCACTTGCAAAAACATCATATTGTCTTAATTTCAAAACAACATCTTTGTGATCCATTCCTCCTATAAACCGAATTCTTTCTCTTAAACCCAATGAGCTTATTGATTCTTCTAGGTTATTTTTATATATAATATCTTCTGAAGATAAAGGCGATCCGATTATTTCTAAAGAAATATTTTTACCTTCTTCTTTTAAATCTAGAACTGCCCTAATTATTGTTTCTATTGATTTCGATTTTGTTATTCGTCCAACAGTTACCATCTTTATTTCATCCTTTGATATTAAATTTCTTGCCATTTCACCAAAAGGAACTTCTATTCCATGACCAACTGAAAGTATTTTCTTTGATTTCAAGCGACAGCTTTCTATTGAAGCGGTAAAAATTTTCGAAACTAAAAACCTGGAAATTCTAAGTGGCAAAGAAACAGATCCATGTGTATACCAAAGAAATAATTTCTTTCTAAGTAAAAATGCTGGCAAATAAGCCAAAACTGCATATTCTGGAATCATATGAATAAAGACCGCGTCATAATTACGTCTTTCTTTTATTAGATTTTTCCAAAGAGAAAAAACAAAACGAAAACCCAAAACTCGCCCTCTTTTATCAAGCTGTATTGTTTTTATATTAGAAGAAGGAGTTGTGTCTCTAGATAAAACAATTACTTTTTCAAAATTTTCAGCAAATAAATTAACCCACTCAACAAAAAACCCTAAATTTGTATGATTTTTATTATAAGACTGACAAAGAATTAATAATTTCATATAGAAGTTTTAATTACTGATTGAGCGAAAGCCAAAATACTATCCTCTTCAGAGCTCGTCTCCATAACTTCAGAAAAAGCCCTTTCGGCAAAACCTTTCATTGTTTCTCTATTTTTAAAAGCATACTCCATTGCTTCTTTTAGTTTTTGCTTATCTCCAATTGGAACGATTAAACCAGACTCTTTGTCTTTGATTAATTCTCCAGCGCAACCAACGTCTGTCATTATTACTGGCAATTTAGCCATTGCAGCCTCAAGAATTACCCTTCCCCATCCTTCATAATTTGAAGATAGGACAAAAACATTAGCTCTATTATAAAATTCCTTTATATCTTTCTGGTGACCCATTAATTTTATTTTTTCTTCTAAGCCTAATGACTTTATCTTTATTTTAAAATGATCCATCAAAAATCCATCTCCGACAACAACAAGTTCAGAGCTACTTTTTATCTCATCTGAAAGATCTGAAAAAGCAGACAATAGTAAATCAAAGTTTTTCTGTGGAACAAGTCGGCCAACTGAAATAAAAGTAAATTTTTCTTTATCTTCTTTTTTATTTTCAGAGACGAAAGATCTTTCTGTGTAAACATTTGAAACATCTATTTTTGACTCATTCACTCCAAGTTTGATAAGTGTATTTTTTATTCTTTTTGCTACAACTCTAACTCTGTCAGCTCTCTTTAAAACAAACCTGCCGAAAATAATTCTAAAATTATTCATAAAACTTTCTTTTCGCCAATATGAAGAAGAGAAGAAATCTCCGTGTTCTTGGATGTGAAGTTTTGCTTCTAAATTATTTTTTAACATAAAGCCAACAAACCCAGACTCAAAAGGATCTTGGGTAGTTATAACTTTTGTTCCCTTGCCTATTTTTTTGCCCAGGAAATAAGCGTTTGAGATCATTCCGATTTTTGAGACTGCGTTTGTAGGGAAAACTGTTACTTCCGGAGAAAGTTTTGTCTCCTTGAAACCCTCAATTCTCCTTGTGAAAACAATTATATTAAGCTCACCAAAAAGCTCTCCATAGCGAACAATCCTTCTGCTGGCACGAGAATTCGGATCAAAAAGATCCTTGTCATAGCCTATTGATAACACTTTTGTCTTTTCCATTTATTTAATAAATATAACAATACTAACAACTTTTCAGACTATTGACATAGCGGTATATCAATGTTAATTTAAGTCAAAATAATGCACTTATGAAAAACAAAACTTTAATAGGTTTAATCTGGGATCTTTGCTTGGAGAACAGCACAAATTTGTTCTATTTTTTCGAAGCAAATTATACCAAGGAAGAAGGGACTATGAAGATAGAACTCTATCGAAAAAGAAGACTTTGGGTTAAATTTTTTTCTTTCCTCTTTGGATGGATCGGCCCATTGCCAGAAAACAACTTCGGTATTCCTAAAATGGTAATAACAACATCTGATGAGAAAAAGCTATTCTATGAGTTTTACACTGAAAAAAAGTCCTTTGGTAAAAAAGAAGATTTTAACAGGGAAATAATTGTAGATAATGGAGAACTAATCGGAAACTTCAGTGAAGATGTTGAGCCAAAAATATTCAATCCAGTTTACTATTCAGAAAAAGCATTTTCTGAATTTACTAAAAAACTAAAACAGAAGGGGTTCGAATTATTTAAAGTAGCTCCTTATGTAGACGACATTGACTGAAATATCCCGGGAAACACCCGGGGTTTTTATTTAATAAATATATAAATTCCTATACTAACTTCCCAGTACAACCAAAAAGACACCGATTAAAATTATTAATATCGGCAAAATCCTATTTCTTATATTTTCACCAAAGCTTCTTTTTGCCAAAAGAGCTGAAAATAGAATACTAGTTCTCTTAACCGCAACGATATATGAGGCCTGTGTAAAAGACTGCCCAATCAATTGGAAAGAGAAAGACATACCTTCTAGCGCTCCGGCTTTTATTAAATTTAAGATTGGCATATCTCTAAAAGCAGAGACAGTCTCCGTTTTTCTAAAAAATAAAACGACGAGTGACAAGGAGATGGAAAGCGCTATTGAACCTATGGCCGCATATGTAAACGGATCTGAATGCTTTATACCAAGAGAATGTAATGTATTCGTAAATGCATAAAAAATAGATACAATAAACATCAAAAAAACTCCCTTATCTTTTAAAATATTTTTAAAAGGAGAAACTAGGTTCCCGCCTTTTTCAAAATTATTTAAATAAATCCCCAAACTAACAAGAACTATTCCAGCAATAGAAACGATTGAAGGGGTATCGCTAAAAATAAAATAACTTATAGGAATTATTAGAATTGGGGTTAAGGATAGCATTGGTTGAGTTAACGACAAATCAGAAATTTTTAGAGACTTAACGTATAAGATTATCGCAACAGTATCAAGAATTGTTCTAGCTAAAATAGCTATCCAAAAAATATCATCAACTTTTGAAAATCCAAAAACCAAAGCAGGAAGAACAAGAACTGGCATTGAGAAAACAATCCATAGCCAAGAAACAACCACAGGGTCGATGTATTTAGTGTTGCTTTTGGCTGCAATATTTCCAAGAGAATTAAGTACAGCTGAAATTAGTCCAAAAATTACCCACATATATATTTAAAACAATTTCTTCATTTCTTCTGCTATCCCCTGCCAATCGTATTTTGAAAAAGCCAAACTTTCTCCATTTTCAGAAATTCTTTTTAATAAAGTTTGATCTTCTAGTAAATTTTTTATTTTTAAAGCAGTATCTTCTGGATTGTCTATTTCTACCAAAACCCCAGTCTGACTATCTTCAACAAAATCTGGGATCCCACCAGCACAAGTTGCGATAACCGGCAGACCAGAAGCCATTGCTTCTAGAAACGCACTACCCAAACCTTCAGAACGAGAAGGACGAATGAAGGCATCAGAAGACCACAAATAGCGAGGTAGATCTTCGTGAGTCGCATAACCTAAGAATTTAATTCGAGACAAAACCCCGGCATCTCTAGCAAGTTTAATAAGTGAATCCTTGTCCTCCCCTTCTCCTACAATTAAAAACTTAACATTCTCAGGTAAATTCTTTAGTGCCAAAATAACAACATCAACCGCATTCTTCTTAACAAGTCTTGAGGCAGTAACCAAAACAAAATCTAAATTTTCATAACCCAACTCTTCTCTTAAGCTTTTTCTATCAAAATTCTCCGGTCTTTTAAATCTCTCTAAATCAACTCCATTTGGAATCACGACAGGTTTTGTTCTTGCGCCCATAGATTTAGCAAAATCAGCCAGAAAATTAGAAATCGA
>CALBMC010000050.1 GCA_937895685.1 uncultured bacterium
TCCTTTTTATCTTATTTCTTTCTACGCTTGTTTTATAAGACTTTTTGGACAAAATTACGCCTATTTTGAGGGTTTCTGATTTTTTGTACCTAAACACAAAAAGATCGTTTCCGATCTTTTTGTGGGGTGTTTTAATAAAAAAGTCTATTTCTTTTTGAGAGAATCTGAGGGCTTTTTTAATCATTTCAAGCTTAAACAGTTACCTTTTTTCTTCCTTTGGCCTTTCTTCTTTTTATAACAGCCTTACCACTGGTTGTACTGTTTCTCTTCAAAAAGCCGTGAGTTCTAGCTCTTTTTCGTTTTTTAGGATTATATGTAATTGACATATTCCCTATAATTTCATAAAAAACGATTTTTGGCAAATTTATAACCTTTTTGTTTTCAACACAAATCCACAGGATATAAACATATTTGTCTTTTTTTTATATTTTCCACAGGTTGGGTATAATGACAGGAATTAATCATAAACCAGTAAAAACAATGGAAGGAAAGTTGATTTGGGAGTCTTGTCTACAAACAATAAGCAAAGATGCTTCTGTTTCTAGAAACGCGTTTAATACTTGGTTTAAAAACACTCATTTTGTAAAAGAGGATGATGGAACAATTTGTGTCGGTGTACCTAACGATTTTATAAGAAACTGGTTGATTCAGAAATATCAAAAATTAATATTAAAAGTCCTTGTTGAAGTTGATCCAACAATAAGATCTGTTGATTTTCTTGTTACAAAAATGGATTCCAGACAAAACGAAAAAAAGGAAGTGATCCCTTCTGTTTTAGAAGAAAACACTTTACCTTTACAAGATCTTTTTATAAACAAGGATGATAACCTAAACCCAAAATATACGTTCGACACTTTTATTGTTGGAGACTTTAACCACCTGGCTTACGCCGCAGCTCAAGCTGTTATAGACAAACCGGGAATAAACTACAACCCTTTCTTCGTTTACGGGGGAACTGGTCTAGGAAAAACCCACCTCATTCAATCTATTGGGAACGAGATAAGGAAAAGAAATAAAGAAAAGAAAATATATTACATGACACTCGAGCAATTTTATCTCGACTGTGTTAATGCTATTCAAAACAATAAAATAAATCTTTTTAAAGAAAAGTATAGAAAGTACGACGTTGTTATTATTGATGATGTTCAATTTATTGCAAAAAAGGATAGAACACAAGAAGAACTTTTTCACCTTTTTAATACTCTTTATGATGGAAATAAACAAATTATATTTTCTTCTGATAAACACCCTAACCATATTCCAGATCTAGAAAAAAGAATGCAGTCTCGTTTTTCAGCTGGAATGATAGTAGACATATCTGAGCCTGAATATGAGTCTAAAATGGCCATTTTAGGGGCAAAATTAAAGGATTTAGGGGTAGAAATAGCCCCTGATGTACTTGATTTCCTTGCTTCTTCAATCAGTGGAAGCATTAGAGAACTTGAAGGTAGTTTAAATGCTGTTTTGTGTCAGACAAAACTAAAACAAAAGGAATTAACAATCAATGACGTAAAACAACTCGTAAGAAATAATATAAAACCAAAGAAGACTGTCTCTGTTCCTGAAGTAGTAAAAATTGTTTCTCTTTTTTACAACCTAGACGAAGGAGTTTTGTATGAAAAAACCAGAAGAAAAGAAATTGTTAGAGCAAGACAGGTTGCTATGTATATTTTAAGGGAAGACTTTAATGTTTCTTATCCTCATATTGGCCAAAGTTTAGGAGGAAAAGATCACACAACAGTGATTCATTCTTGTTTAAAAATAAAAGAAGAGTTAAAAGAAGACCAAAACCTTTCAAACGAAGTAGAACAGATAAGAGCCATGTTTAAATAGTTGTTGAAAACTTATGAAAAAACAAACAGAAAAGTTAATAACTAAAGAAATATTTATGAAGACTAAAAAGTTATTATTTGTTTTTAATCTAAATCACAGTAGCTTTTCAACAGACGAAAAATCTATTCTACCTTTTAAAAATAATGGTTTTAAAAGTTTTCTACAGTTTCCACAGACCCATCTTAATCATAATATCTTTATATATAAAAACTAATAATATGAAAGCAAAAGTAGTGTGTGAAGAATTTAAAAATGCAGTTTTAAAAACAGAGAGATGTGTTGGTAAAAATTTATCTCTACCGGTTCTTTCTAATATTCTAGTTCTTGTTAAAGAAGATGGAGTTTGCTTGAGAGCAACAAACTTAAGTATTGGTATAGAAATTAAAATAAAAGCAGAAACACAAGAAGAAGGAGTTATTGCTGTTGATCCTATCGTTTTAAAATCAGTTTTAAGCGGTCTAGAAGGCGGTATGGAGATAGATATAGAAGAAACTGAGGGTAATCTAGTTTTAAAGACAAACAAGTCAGAATACTTAATTAAAGGGGTTTCTTTTGATGACTTTCCAACACTACCACAAAAGAGTGGAGAAATATTTAATATTGACCCAGAAGATATTGCTTTAGGTATAAGAAAAGTTTCATTTAGCTCTTCGTTGAGTGATATAAAACCTGAAATAGCTTCTGTTTACATATACAGTGATGCAAATAAACTTATTTTTGTATCAACAGACACATTTAGACTTTCTGAATTTAAAATCGAGTATAAAAAAGACATATCTTTTAAACCCGTAATTATTCCAATAAAAAATGCTGTTTTAATAGAAAAGTTATTAGAAGAAGTTAGTGGTTCAATTGACTTTCACAACAGCGGAACAGGAATAACTATTATTGGAGAAAATATTTATATATCGAGCAGGGTTGTTGATGGTATTTACCCAGACTACAGACAAATAATTCCAAAGGAAAAAAGTACAACAGCTGTATTTCTAAGGGCAGATCTATCTCGTGTTTTTAAGACTGTTTCAACTTTCTCTGATAGATTTAACAATGTTTTATTGAAAATTAATAAAGAAGATAAAAATATTGAAATAAAAACAGAAAATCAAGACACTGGTAAAATGGATGAGAATATAAAAGCGAGTATAGAAGGAGAAAGTCTTGTTGTTAATTTAAACTATAAATATATAGCCGATTTTATTAATAATTTAAATTCAGAAAAAATATCAATAGAATTAACAACCCCTCAAAAACCAATTGTTTTTAGAGGTGTTAATTTAAATAACTATACTTACTTGGTTATGCCAATGAATAGGTAATGGAAAATATTTCTGAAAATTTAAAAAAATGGAGAGACTCTCTAAAAAATTCTTCTTCTAATAAAGAAAAGATAAAAAAAATATTTTCAGAGGTCATACCAAAAGCCAAAGGCTCTCTAAAATACAAAATAAATAAAAACACCCTGATTCTAAGTTCCAAATCAGTTGTTAGGGATTATATAAAAAATAAAAAGGATGATTTAATTTTAGAATTTAAGAAAGAAGGTATTTTAATAGAAGATATAATATTTTCTATTCTAGATTAATTATTATAGATTCTTCTTTTTTATTAAAAACAGAATCATACACAACAACCTTTAGATTAAAAGAAGAAACTCCGTCAACAAAAGAAGAAGGGACAAATGAAAATTCTTTACTATTAACACTTGAAACAAAAGTGTTGTCTATAAAATAATCTGCTTTTTGAAAAGGGTATTTACCAGAGTAGGAAAGTTCTATGTTTAATAATGAATTTTTATTTACAGAAGAAGAGAAGGTGTCCTTGAAAGAAATATCTGGGATATTTTCTGGTGTATGGATGTCGTCATAATTTTCTGGAACATCATTCTCGTCATAAACTGGATATTTATATTTATTTTTTTCCCACCAATCCCTAACCCCAAACTCCCACCTTTCATACTGAGAGTCACTGTTTGGATTTAAAGGAGCGGGACCATTTGGGTCTGTTTTATTTATCCAATGAAGAATACTGTGAACGTCTGTAACAACAATCTCACCAAGTGTTTCTGTTGGAGTATATTCCGTTGCTAGTTTGCCAGAAATTTTATCTATTAGATAAGATTTACCCCCCAGCCAAACACCACGAAGAACTGGTTTAGAATCAAGTCCTAATATTGAAGGAGAAGGAAAAACCTCGCTTTCTTTTTTTGAAACAGCAAAAGACGTTATTTCATTCCAAATAGGACCAGCCAGTCCAGCTCCTCCTTTTTTCATTGGTTTATTGTCGTTATTTCCAACCCAAACACCAATTGTGTAAGAAGGAGTGTAGCCCACAGTCCAAGCGTCCTTATTGTTGTTTGTTGTTCCTGTTTTTACAGCAACAGAATGCCCTCTTATTTCAAGAACAGACCCACTTCCAAAAGTTGGTATTCTCGCTTTATTATCAGAGAGTATGTCTGATATTTGGTAAGCAACATTTTCTGGTAATACTTGTGATTTAGTAAAATCTTTTCTTTCTTCTAAAATTTCACCATTAATATTTTCTACTTTTAATACAGCGCTTGGTTCTACAAAGTTTCCATTATTAGCAAAAACAGAATAAGCGCTTGTTAAGTCTAATAGTTTCACCTCTCCTCCTCCGATAACAAGAGTTAGTCCATATCTAGAAGGATCTGTAAGTGTTTTTATTCCCATTTCCCTCGCTGTTTTTATTGCATCATTTATACCAACCAAATAAAGAGTTTTTACTGCAGGGATGTTTATTGACTGAGCAAGAGCGTCTTTTATTGTCATTGGTCCTCGATAGGCATTGTCATAGTTCTGAGGGCTATAACAGTCTCCAGCTGAAGCTCCTGGTTTTGGATTTCCATAAACATCACAGGTTGTTTGAAATTCTGTTTTCACATCAAAAAGGACTGTTTCAGGGGAGTAACCTTCTTTAAAGGCTGTTGCGTAAATTATTGGTTTAAAAGCAGAACCTGGCTGTCTGGTTGCTGTTGCCACGTTAAATTTCCCGTCGATCTTTTCATCGAAGTAATCTCTTGAGCCTGTCATTGATAGAATTTCTCCTGTTCTAGAGTCTAAGACAACACTGGCCGCGTTGCTTGCGTCATAAAGACCCTCGTTTTCGTTTGCCTTTCTTTTTACGACCTCCTCTGCTTTTTCTTGTATTTCATAATCAAGAGTTGTGATAACTTTTAATCCACCAGAGAGAACCATCTCCTCTCCATATTTTTGTTCTAAATATTCTTTTACATAAAAAACAAAATGAGGTGCTTTTATGCCAGTTTTTTCTTCCGGTAAAAAGACAACTTCTTCAGATCGAGATGCTTCATACTCTTCTTCTGTTATAAAACCAAGATCCAACATCTTCTTTAAGGTAAAGTTCTTTCTTTCTTCTAGGGCATCAAGGTGTTTTCCAAATGGGGAATAATAACTTGGTGCTTTTGGGAGAGAGGCCAAATAGGAGGCCTCCGCTATTGTTAATTCTGAGGCTTTTTTACCAAAATATGTTTCAGAAGCCTCCTCTATTCCATAGATATTTCCTCCATAAGGGGCTTCGTTTAAATATATTTCAAGAATTTGCTCTTTAGTTAAAACCTTTTCTATTTTTACAGCTAAAACCCATTCCTTAACTTTTCTTGTTATAGTTTTATCTTTTGTTAAAAGGGTGTTTTTTATTATTTGTTGAGTTATTGTTGATCCTCCTTGAGAAAAACCTCCGGTTGTTATATTAACCAAAACCGCTCGAAGAAAAGAAAGGGGTCTTATTCCGTGGTGTTGATAAAATTTATCGTCTTCAAGAGCAACGGTGGCGTTTTTTATATTATTCCCCATTTCAGCGTACGGAATAACGGTTCTTTTTATATTTCCATGAACATCATAAAGAAGAATTTCCCCTGTTCTGTCGTATATTTTTGTTGAACTAGCCACTACCCGCGATTCAAAAGTTGAAAAATCTGGGAGTTTAAGAGAAAGCACCCAAAAAATCACAATTGATGTAAAGAAAAAACCAAGAGCTAGTAATAGTAGAACAACAGTGCTTCTTTTTATCTTTAAATTCTTCATATTAGTAAAGAATAACACAACAAAAGCCTCTCGTGGTATATTATTTTTATGGAAAAAGTGGAAGATTCTAAAATAAAAGAAATACTAGAAAGGGGAGTGGAAGATGTCTTTGTTAAAGAAAGCCTTGAAAAGAAATTAAAATCCGGAAAGGTTTTAAGGATTAAGCTTGGAATTGATCCAACTGGACCAAACATTCACATTGGTAGAGCAATTACTTTAAGAAAGTTAAGAAAATTCCAAGACCTAGGACACAAAGCGGTTTTGATAATTGGAGACTTTACCGCCCAAATTGGTGACGCTTCAGACAAACTCTCAAAGCGACCAATGCTTTCAAAAAAGGAGATAAAAAATAATTTAAAAAATTACAAAAAACAAATAGGTAAAATAATTGATCTCAGAAAGGCTGAGTTTAAATTTAATTCTAAATGGCTTTCTAAATTAAAATTTAATGAGGTTGCTGAATTGGCTGAGGTTTTTTCCGTTCAACAGATGTCTAGCCGAAGGAATTTTAAAGAAAGACTTGATAAAGGGGAAGAGGTGTCTCTTCGTGAATTTCTATACCCAATAATGCAAGGATATGACTCTGTTGCAGTGCGAGCAGATATAGAGATCGGTGGGTTTGATCAACTTTTCAACTTAAAAGCTGGAAGATTAATGCAAAAATATTTTGGACAAGAAGAACAAGATATTATGACATTTTCAATGTTAGAGGGAACAGACGGAAGAAAAATGTCTACCAGTTGGGGTAATGTTATAACAATTGTAGATTCTCCAAGTGAAATGTTTGGTAAAACAATGACACTAAAAGATGAGCTGATAACAAAGTATTTTCTTTTATGTACCGATTATTCCAGAGAAAAAATTTCTGAAATAGAAGAAAAAATTAAAAATGGAGAAAACCCAAAGATTTTCAAAATGGAGTTAGCAAAAGAACTTGTGCGAATTTATCATGGAGAAAAAGAGGCGGAGAAAGCCGAGGAATTTTTTGTTAAAACTTTTGAGAAAAAAGAAATACCAGAAGAAGTTCCGGTTGTTTCTTTTGGAGAAGAAAAAGTTTCAGATACATTAATAAAAGAAAAAATAATATCTTCAAGGTCAGAATTAATCCGCTTAATAAAAGAAGGGGCAATAACAAATCTTGATAAGGACGAAAAAATAAAAACAGAGGAAGATCTAAAAACAAAAGGAACTTACAGGATAGGAAAACATCGATTTATAAAGATAAATTAAAAAACCCCCACAAGGGGTTTTTTAATAAGACTCTTCTTCGTCTCCGTCTTCTAAAAATAGACCAACTTCCTCCTCTTCTAGAAGAGGATCCTCATCTTCTTCTACTAAAGCATCATCAGCAAGCGGGTCTATGTCAAGGAGTTCGTCGTCGTCTTTTATAGACATCCCAAACATCCCCTCAACATCCTCCTCCTTTTCTTCGTAGTCCGACATTTGTAAAATAAGTTATTTTTATAAGCGACCGCTATCAAAAATATTTATCAGATATTTAAAAGTTATGCAAATTTTAGGAGGCCTTTCTGTGGAAAGAGCTCGAAAGAAGGGCTGTTATTCCTATTGCAACAGCATCAATTTCGTCATCAGACTCTGTTTTTTTGAGTCCAGAAACTAAAATTGGAACCATTTTCATTACAGATTTTTTGTCAGCATTTCCATACCCAGTTACCGCTATTTTAATTTCTTGAGGTGAAAACTCTAATATTTCTGAGCCAGACTCAGAAGCAAGGGACAATATTATTCCTCTAACCTCAGCCACCTTCAAGGCTGTTTTTTGGTTTTTTTGAAAAAAGAGTTTTTCAAGAGAAATAACTCCTGGTTTAAATTCTGAAATAAGACTTTTTATTTTTAAAGAAATCGCCCCAAGTCTTTCTGGTTGAGGAAGTTTTTTATCTGTTTTAAAACATTCAGAATAAACAACGGTTGGGTTTTTGTCTCCCTTTTCTAAAACCGCGACACCAAGTCTTTCGTATCCAGGGTCAAAAGCAAGAACTCTCATTTTATTCTGCGTTTGTTATT
>CALBMC010000051.1 GCA_937895685.1 uncultured bacterium
TTCCATCGGGAATTTTTATATCAAACCGTGGGCCACATTTGACCCCAATCACGACGGACAGTCAAAAGCTATTGTAGGAATCGGATATACTTTCAAGTAATCTATTCCTAACACCACTTAACATCAGGTAACCCCTGATGTTTTTTTATTTCTACTTTTTCAATCTTTCTTTATTAGCTATTAGCAATTTCACTACGATCGTGGTGAAATTGCTAATAAGAGTTTTATTTTTTAATATTAAATTTTAACTAAATCTAATACATCCCGGTCCTGTTTCTAATTTATTTTTATCTTAATTTAGGGAAATTATCCTAGATTGAGCTCTTCGTCAATTCTAATTTGAGAAACGAATTCTGGAACGTGTGATACAAGAATCATTGCTCCTTTATATTCACTTAGAGCTTTTGCAATAACCGGCAAGTGGCGGAAATTTATGTGGTTTGTTGGTTCATCAAGAATTAGGAGTCCTGGTCGAATTAGAACAAGTCGAGCGAAGGCAACAAGACCCTTTTGTCCTTCAGATAGGTTTCCAATTCTTGTGTGCATGACGTCGTTTTTTATAAGAAATCCAGCTGCGGTTGCTCTGATAAATTCTTCATCAACTTTCATTCCTCCTTCTAAAATTGCCTTTGTTAGAGACTGATAAACAGTGTCATCGAAGTTTAAAGTAGAAAAGTCTTGGCGATAGTATCCGACTCTAATTCTTGGGGCGATTGTTGCTCCTTTTGATTTTCCGCTGGCGAGCGTTTCAAGAAGTGTGCTTTTTCCAATACCATTTGGTCCAGAAAGAAGAAGGTGCTGATTTCTTTTTAGTTTTATATTTGCAGTCCTCTCTACGATCTGATGATTCTTTGGGCTCATTATTGTGAAAGACGTTATTGTAATTATCTCTCCCAGAGTATCTTCTTGAGCGGGGATAGTGAAGTTTCTAATTGTCTTATCTTCTTTTCTAACGTCCACCATATTTTCTTCAAGTTCCTCTGCCTTTTCTCGCATTCTTTTTGCCACCATTCGGAGACGTCCTCCCTTGAAAGCGAATTCATTTGCCTTGTCTTTATTGGCTTGAATTTCTTTTGCCAATTGGGCGTTTTTCATATTTTCTTTTTCTACTCGAGCAGAAATATCCTTCAAAACATCATGATAGTTTCCAACATACTGCTCTACTTTTCTAGTGTGAACATCGAGATATAGAACCCCTGTTGAGAACGCATTTAGAAATTCTGCGTCGTGAGAGATAACCATTACAGTTTTTTTGTAATTGATTAGAAAGTCAGTCAGGTGCTTTATTCCAGCGTGATCTAGATTGTTAGTTGGCTCATCCAGAAGAAGTAGATCGGGATTCTGAATTAGGGCTGAAGCAAGAAGAAGTCTAGCTTGTTGTCCTCCAGAGAAAGTTTTTATTATTCTGTCGTGAACTTTTTCATGACCTTTCAGATTAACGACTTCCAGAACCTCGTCTATTCTTGGATCAATATCATAAACTTTGTTTGGAAAACACTTTTGGAAAAATTCTCGAACAGTTAGCTCTAGTTCGTCTCTTGGAATAACTTGCCGTGAGATGGCAACAGAGACCCCTTTAACTATATTTATATTTCCGGAATCAGGTTGAAGAGTCTTTGTAATAAGTCCAAAAATCGTGCTTTTTCCAGCGCCGTTTTGTCCCATGATTGTAATTTTGCTCTCACTTCGTAGGGAGAAAGTTACATCATCAAGTATTGGTTTGTTTGGGTTATATTCGAATGATACTTTTTCAAATCGAAGAATTGTTTCGTTTTTTGCCATTTATTTTTTATCAGATTTTGTTTTAGTTTTTTGAAGCAAGGCCAATTTGTCTTCCTTTTTCCAGCGTTTTATCTCTGCTTCTCGCCCTCGAGCCTCACCAAAGGTGCTGAGTTCTTCATAATACATTAATTTCACCGGTCTGCGAATTTTTGTATAGTGAGCACCAGACTTCAAATTGTTGTGCTGATGGATTCTTTTTTCTAAATTATTAGTTGAACCAACGTACAAAGATCTGTCAGAGCACTCTAAAATATAAACAAAATACATAGTATTATACTACTTTTTTTCACAGAATTTACAATATTTAGTTTTATTACTAAGTTCTAATCTTTTCTTATAGCTATATAAGGTTTTACTGATTATTTTAAAGACAAAGGAAACTCTGCGACTACTTCGTAATCATAAGTCGGTGGTTCATAGTCAGGGAGGGATTCTTCAAATGTTTTTCTTTGGACAAGGTATGAATTTGTTCCAGCTGTTATTTTAAAGATGTACCCAATTCCTGCGCTGTAGCACTGAATATTTGTAGTACCCAGGATACTATCTTTCTGAACTTCTGGTAACTCGCTACAACTGCCTGGTGTTGTGTCGATTAATTTACTCTCAGTTTTTAGATTAGGATATGTAACATCAAGAAATATATTTGTTTCCCTAAACCCATCTAAATTAAATGAGTCGGCTTCTTCAAATTTCCATTTAAAAATCGGGGGAACAGAGTTGTTTGTTATTTCGATTGGGTCAGCTTGTTTTTCTTTATAGATGTAATTATTCAATGCGTAAAAACCGGAAATAATTCCTATCACAAATAATAGTATTAATAATATTGTTGTCCTGCCAACAAAGAAGTTTCTAGCGCTCATATAAACATAGTAGCATTTTTGGCTTGGTGGACTTATTTTCTATACATTGCTGGCGTCCTTGAGCCAGAACGGTGGTCAGTCAAGCCCTGTAAGGACATTTTTAATAAGTTTATTCTATCATTTCGACGGTCTTTGAGCAGTAGATTTTTTATATAAATCAGGGTTCTGCTTCCTATCTTGATCCAATAACCATTGGAATACTGCAACCACTCTATCGGCCTCTTCTTTAGTCCAATTTTTAGGATTTCTTTTATCTTCTTGGTTCATAAAAAGTGACAAAAGTGACACAGGTTTGAGTATAAAAGTTACAAACTACTGTAACTTTCATAAACCCCAACTGGTGTATGCCTCTGCCGAGTAATAATTTAAGGTTGTCTTTGGGTGGTTATTCATATCAAACTGAGAAATAGCATCTGCTATAGGCTCTTTTTTAAACGGAACATGAATAATACCTACTGTTTCATTTTTAATTGCCTTAGCCAATTCGGCTGGCCATAAATGAGAAAGTTCAGATGGAGCCATTATCTTGTTGTATCCCGTATACACAACTATGATTGGAATATTGCAGGTTTCAACAGCATATTTAATTTCAAAAGGAACCCAATCTGTATCATTTTTTGTTGTTGATCCTATTATCAATAGTAAATTTTTAGAATTATTCATTCTTGATATTAACGACCTACGCAAAGTTTATTTTGAAAGATGGATCAATCGAAGAGAAACGAGAACTGCTTACTTGTTTTAAGAGCAAGATTTTACTTAAAGAAAAGCAAATCTACTTGCCTTAAGAAAAACTGATCGAGAAGTTATACATTCCCATACCACAAACTCCTTGAAGTGGAACTCCAGATTTGGGTGTGCCTATATCAATAACTTCTTCTCCAGTTTGAGCTAGGACTTTCTGGTATCCAATAGATTTGATCACCAAGGATGATGAGCAATCATAGGTGCCGTTTGTTTTAACGACAAGCTTGGTAGGAATATCTGCTTTGGCAGAAGATATTTTTGGAGAATATCCACCCTTAGCATCAATCGTTATATATTGAACACCATCTCGTATCTCTACGTTTTGGGCTTGCTGTATTGAAGTGGTATCAGATATTTTTTGCTTTGATCCACCAACAAATATGATGCCGAGACCTACCACAAGGGCTAAAGTAATAATGATTGAAGCGGTTTTGTTCATAAAGTAATTATATATTAAATAAAGGATTAATAATTCCGAGTCCTGCCAGACCTGCAAGCAGTGCAAATATTCCAAGACCTATTACCACGACTCCAGCAGATTTGAAGAACAATGGCAGATCGGAAGAGCGTCGTGTAGGGAAAGAGTGTCTTCGCCTGTGTA
>CALBMC010000052.1 GCA_937895685.1 uncultured bacterium
AGATCTACACAGGCGAAGACACTCTTTCCCTACACGACGCTCTTCCGATCTCTAAATGCCGTTGAAAGAGCTAGGGCTTTTCATCGTTTGGCTGATGAGTTCAAATTTACACATGCAGATATCGGAAAGAAAGTAGGAAAGAGCCGAGAATATGTTTCTAACACAATGAGATTACTTTCTATGCCTCAAGAAATTCTTGATGCGCTTTCTCAAGGAAAAATTACAGAAGGACATACTCGTCCTTTGATGATGCTTGTTGATAGACCAGAAGAACAAATGGTTTTATTTAAAGAAATAGTTTATAAAAAGATTACAGTTCGTGAGGCTGAGAGAATTTCTCGTCGGATAGCCGTTGATAAAGCCAGAAAGAAAGAGTTGTTGCCAGATCCGGAAATCCTTGATCTTGAAGATATTCTTCATGAGGCACTTGGAACAAGAGTTCATATTCAGAAAAAAGAATTTGGAGGAACTATATCAATAGATTTTTTCTCACAAGACGATTTGAAGGAAATTTCAGAATTGCTAAAACAAAAAAGAGTTGGTAATCCAAATGCAAAAATAAATGAATATATAGAATCTAGAAAAGAAGAATTTGTCCCAGCTTCTTCATCAGTTGAGCCGGCTTCAGCAGAAGAATTGGTCAACGAGGCTGTTAGAGAAGAAATTCCAGAAAACATCCCAGTTGAAAATATTGAGAATGTAGAAGCTCCAGTTGATGACAGAACAGAAGAAGAAAAGAAGAAAGAAGAAAATGGGGCAGAGGATTTGTATAATATAAAAAACTTTTCTCTTTAAAACCTCTTAGAAAATATTATCAAGAGTCTCTTTTGCTTTCAGATATCGAGTAATTCGAGCTCTGGCTTTAGAAGTCTTTGTGTATTCTAGCCATTTTTCTGTTGGGTGAGCATTTTTTGCTGTTTCTATTTCTACCAAATCTCCAGATTTCAGTCTTGTATCAAGAGGGACATATTTGCCATTTACTCTTGCTCCACGAGCTCGGCTACCCACAGAAGTGTGTACCGCATAAGCAAAATCTAAAGTTGAAGCTCCTTCTGGAAGATCAATAATGTCTCCCTTTGGGGTTAGGGCAAAAACTCTATCTCGGAAGAAGTCCATTGATAGATTTTCGAAGAATTTGTCTACGTCTGTTATTTTCTTTTGGGCATCAGAAAGTTCTTTTATCCAAGCATATTGTCCTGTTGTGTCTCTCTTGTGCAAAGGAATTTTTTCTTTGTATGCGAAGTGAGCAGCGACTCCGTATTCAGCTTCTTCATGCATCTGCTTTGTTCTTATTTGAATTTCAGCAATTCCTCCTGTTCCGGTAAAGATTGTTGTGTGAAGTGATTTGTATCCGTTTGGTTTTGGCAACGCTACATAATCTTTGATTCTTCCAGGGAGAGGTCTCCAGAGCCCATGAATAATACCTAGAACGTGATAGCATTGTTCGATGCTACTTACGATAACTCGGAGAGCCATGATGTCATGGACCTTTTCGATATCCATATCATAACGAAGAAGTTTTTTGTACAAACTGTATAGGTGCTTTACTCTTTTATCGATAATGAAGTTTTCTATTCCGTGTTTCTTCATTTCTTTTTTTAGAACTTTTTCAATTTCACTAAGGTACTTATCACTTATTCCTTTTTTCTCAGAAAGAAGGTCTTTCACAAGTTTGTATTCTTTTGGATAAGCAAAAGGAAAAGCGGCGTCTTCAAGACGTCCTTTCAAGAGTCCCATTCCCAGACGGTTGGCAAGTGGGGCATAAATTTCTAGAGTTTCTTTTGCAATTCTTTCTCTTTTGTCAGGACGAACGAATTCAAGGGTTTCAACATTGTGAAGACGGTCGCAAAGCTTTACCACTAAGATTCTCAAATCTTCCGCCATTGAGACAAAGAACTTTCTTAGGTTCTCTACATTTCTTTCAACTCCACGATACTTAACTTTTCCAAGCTTTGTAACTCCTCTTACTAGATATAGAAGTTCTTTACCGAATTCTTTTTCAAATTCTTTTTCTGTTACAGGAGTGTCTTCTATTACGTCATGCAGAAGTCCGGCTGCGATAAGAAGTGAGGGCATTCCAAGGTCTGCAATATTCTTGGCTGTGGCAAAAACGTGATTGAAATACGGTTCTCCAGAATTTCTTTTTTGTTCTTTGTGGGCATTTTCTGCAAAGTGATAGGCCTTCGTAATTAATTCACGATCTTTGTGGGTTGGATTCGCTAGCGCGTCTATAAGAATCTTTGGGTGAGGGGATATCATAGTAATTAAAATATAGCTCTTTCAGGACTTTCCGGCAAATAGCATCTTCTTGCAAAAGCTGTTTTTTCCTGTATATTTTAGGAAAATTGTAACTAATGGAATTTGAAATAAAAAATAAGTATTCGAGGCTGTCTATGGATGGCCACGGAAATATAATCTCTTGGACACTCAATGAGACAGGGGAAGATATTGAATTATTTTTTCCAAGACAGAAAGTGTTAGACCAAAATGGTTTGGACGTAATTCGTGGAGGGTCACACTTTTGCTATCCAATATTTGGGACTGATCCACTTGGAGAGATGGTGAAAAAGCACGGATTCCTGAGAGATCTTATCGCGGATGTTTTTCAAGGAAAGGAAAATGAGGTGGAAATAAAATTTCACGAATCTACCATTCAGGGTAGATACAAAGATGTTCCTTTGCCAATTCTTAAAAGAAGGTTGGATTCCGAAGGGTATGAACTTTTTGAAGAATTAACAATTGACCTTTCTTCAACTAGCTTGAATGACTACTTAAATGTAGGGATTCATCCGTATTTTAGAACTTTAACACCTGAAGGAGAATTTAATTTAAAATTTTTCAACCGGCACGGAAACCAGATTGAATTGAATCAAAGAGAACTTCCTTTTGGTTGTGATCTATTTGTTCCAATTTCAATTAATTCGAGAAGGTCTCCAAGTTTTAGTCTTTATTCTAAAAACCTTGGAACCTTTGATTGGAAATTGGGAACAGAATCCAATCGGCCGATTCGTGTTGAAGGGTTTTATATTTGGAGGGATTCATTTGATTACGTATGTGTGGAACCTGTATATACAGAAAAAAATCAAGTCTTCCAAAAAGGAAGAGGGGTTCTAACCTTCCAGTCCATAACGAGATTTACTCCCGCATAGCTTGCGGTCATGCCCGAACATCAATATTTTGGTGTTACGGGTTTTTTTATTTTCTTATTAAATTTCTTATTAGCAAAAAAACCACGATCGTGGTTTTTTTGCTAATACTACAAAAGGGGAATTTATTATTTTTTATTTAGTTTGTCTGGCCTATGATTCGGACCCTCCTTCGCCCCCTCCTTCGTTAAAACTACGGAGGGCAAAGAAGGCTACGGAAGGGCAAGGCGCTTATTTTTTCAACTTATCTGGTCTATGGTTCGGGCACTTATTGTTTGAACATCGCTCTGGAATAGTTTTCGTTCCTTCCATCATTAGAGCTCCACACATCTCACAAATATTTCCAGTTGGTTTCGCTTTAATTGCTGTTTTACAGTCTGGATAATTACTACATGAGTAGAATATTCCAAACTTACCTCGGCGTTCCATCATTTCTCCTTTTTTACAATTTGGGCACTGTATACCGGTTAGTTTTTTCTTTCTTTCTTCTTCGTCTTCTTTTATGAATTTACATTTTGGATAACGAGAGCAAGAAATGAACATTCCAAAGCGTCCTTCACGAATTACCAGCTTTCCTCCGTGTTTTTCACCACAGTCGGGACAAGGTTCACCTATTTCTTTTGGTCCTTCCATTATTTTTCCATCGATTGTTCTACCTCCAACACAGTCTGGGAATTTTGAACAAGAAAGGAATTTACCATTCTTTCCTAATTTTACGATCATCTCAGCTCCACAGACAGGACAAGGGAATTCCTTCGGAGCCTCTCCAAGGTTTGTGATTTTGTCGAGTTTGTCTTTTGCTTTTACTTCTTTTAAGAAAGGTCCGTAGAAATCTTTTAGAGTTTTTTCATACTCTCTTTTTCCTTCAGCTATTTCATCTAATTCATCTTCCATTTCTGCTGTGAAGGTGTCAGATATATAGTTTGTGAAATTATTTTCCAGGAAAGTAGAAACAACATCTCCAGTATCAGTAGGGAAAAGAGTTCTTCCTTCTTTTGTTACATACCCTCGATCTTCTAGGGTTCTCATGATAGACGCATAAGTTGAAGGTCTTCCGATTCCTCGAGCTTCAAGTTCTTTAACAAGTCCGGCTTCAGAATATCGGTTTGGTGGTTCTGTTGCTTTTTCGATGCTTCTTAGATCTATGAGTTTTAGATATTCACCTTTCTTAACTTCAGGCAACTCTACGTCTTCTCCACGAGCGGCGGTGTCCACTGTAAGCCATCCAAGAGATAGAATTCTCGATCCATTTGATTGAAACTCAGGTAGCTTTTCTCCTTCTATTTCGGCTGTTATTTTTGTCCTTAGAACCTTCGCGTCAATCATTTGAGAAGAGACAGTTCTTTCCCAGATTAATCTATAGAGCTTCTTCTGTTCTTCAGTTGTTCCAGCTGAGATAAGGTTGAAATGAGTTGGTCTAATTGCCTCGTGAGCTTCTTGGGCATTTTTTGATTTTGTTTTATAAATTCTTGTTTCTAAGAATTCTTTTCCATATCTTTTTGTTATTTCTCCAGAGATTGCTCCAATGGCTTGGTTTGAGAGAGTTGTTGAATCTGTTCTCATATATGTAATATGTCCAGCTTCGTATAGTTTTTGTGCAACTTGCATTGTACGAGAAGGGGAGAAACCAAGTCTGGTTGAGGCTGTTTGTTGCAATGTTGAAGTTGTAAACGGCGCACGAGGAGAACGCTTTTGTTCGGATTCTTTTATGTCAGTTATTATCCATTTACCATTTTTTCCTTTTTCTAAGATTTTGTTTACAAGATTTTCATCTCT
>CALBMC010000053.1 GCA_937895685.1 uncultured bacterium
CGAAGGAGGATGAATGAAAGAGATTCAAAGATCTTACAAGTTTCGCATCTATCCAGATGCTGAACAGCGAAACCAACTAGCACAAACCTTCGGTTGTGCTCGATATGTTTATAACTGGGCATTAAGTCTGAGGAAGACTGCCCATGAAAACAATATTAAAAAGAGTGCTAACGATGTTAGCAAAGAATTAACAGCCTTAAAGAAAGACCCTAACTTTATCTGGTTAAAAGACGTTAGTTCTGTTTGCTTGCAGCAATCATTAATGAACCTTGATAACGCATATCAGCGTTTCTTTAAGAAACAAGGTGGGTTTCCAACTTTCAAGAAACGCTCTAATAGACAATCAGCTCGTTACGTTAAGAGTGCATTCACTTTCAAGAATGGTCAGTTGAAGCTTGCAAAGCAAGCTAAATTCATGAAAGTGAAATTCTCAAGACCTTTAACGGGAGATATTAACTCTTTAACTGTTTCTAAAGATCCTGACGGCAAATATTATGTTAGTTTCTTGGTTAAAGAAACATATCAGCCGTCTAATAAGTCTGCAAAGCAGATTGCTATTGACCTTGGGATTAAGGACTTTGCAACCTTTTCTGATGGTTCTAAAGTTGCAAATCCTAATCACTTATTTAAAAGCTTTTCTAAGCTCAAAGGTTTGCAACGCAACCTTTCAAGAAAGAAGAAAGGATCTAAGAACAGAAATAAAGCAAGAATCAAGTTAGCTAGATTGCACTCGAAGATTGCAAATCAGCGTTCTGATTTCTTGCATAAACTATCAACACAAATTGTCAACGAAAACCAAGTTATTTGTGTTGAAGATTTAGCTGTTAAAGAAATGCTCCAACAAAATAGATTGATAGCTAAATTGGCAAGCAATTTAGGTTGGAGAAACTTTCTAACTATGTTAGAGTATAAATCAAACTGGAATGAACGACAGTTCATAAAAGTTGATAGATGGTTTGCTTCAAGCAAAACATGCTCTGCTTGTGGATCTATAAATAAAGAGCTAAAACTAAGTCAACGCAGTTGGGTTTGTTCTTGTGGTGCAAAGCACGATAGAGATCATAATGCAGCTAAGAACATTTTAAGAGAAGGTTTAAAAGACCTTCATTAAGTTTAATTGCGGTGGGGCACACCGTGTTGTTGCTATCAGCAACAAAGCCTTTGGAGAAAGAACAATAGTTCTTTCGTTGAATTAGGAATCCTCGTCGTTTACGGCGAGGAGGATGTCAATAATGATTACATTGCTTGAAAAAGACGCTTGGCCCTCCACGGCTCGGCGTTTAGCTCCAAATTCGACAGCGCCCTCTGCATTTG
>CALBMC010000054.1 GCA_937895685.1 uncultured bacterium
TTCTGCTTCATAAGTCCTCGCTGCGTTCTCCATGATCCACGCTAAGTCGTGGCCGTTACGTTCAGCCAAGTGCGCTAAATCTGCGATCAACCTTGAAAACATAGGCGGGGCGTCCCCTATCACAGAATCTATGTCGTTCGCTGCGGCTAGAGCCACCTTAGCGTTGTACACGCTGTCATCGATCTTCGTTCTCATTATTTTATCCAAATCGCAATTGTTGTGGCGCGACGTAGAGGATTCGAACCCCTGACCTACGGGATAGAAGCCCGCAGCTCTTATTCCACTGAGCTAACGTCGCTCGTAATGTGTTTGTATACGCCTTCGTCAACTAAGGCTACGAGATACTTAGCAAGACGCTCATTGGCTTCTAAACGAAGCTTCCGTATACGCTGGTTCGCGTTTAAGTAGACGCGGAGCTTCCGAACACTTTCCTGCATAGTTCTACGTGTCCTTTCATGGCTTCGTCCCATGTACAGTAGCGGACTTGGTGCTGGTCCATAGGCCCACCAAACACCATGGACTCGAAGACGACCGGGGGTCCACCCTCCCCCCAACCGTGATCTACGCCAAGAAACACAGTCGACACTGATACGTTGTCGGCCTCTGTGCGTGCAACGCGCCTGTTATCGTGGTTCTCATACCACCGGTAATACGCGAGCTTTTCTGCAGTAGTGCGAACCGGTATAACTTTTTTGTCTTCATCAAGTATTTGTTTTAAGTGCCAAGAAATAGCTTCTCCTTCACGGTCCGGGTCGGTTGCTAGCACTATAGATTCTGCTTTCTCTGCCAGGCCCTGGAGTTCGTGGATCACTTTTATTTTTCCAGGAGAGTTTTCATAGTGAGGGATGAATCCGCCTTCTATGTCGATGGCTTTTTTGTTTGATTTCGGTAGGTCTCGGATATGCCCAACGGATGCTCGCACGGTAAAAGCTCCACCGAGATACTTCTCAATCGTTTTTGCTTTTGATGGGGACTCAACTATTAGTAATTTCATATTTTAGTTTAAGTATATAGTATGAATTTTCCCAGGGCTCTATAAATAGTGGAAAACATCCAATGCGCGAAGTTATACTATAAGACTGATTTTTTGGCAAACCCCGTAGTTAAAATTTGAAAAGCACAAAGTACTTATTTTTAGAAAAATAAATTGCAAATTTCTACTATCGGGGCAAATAAAAAACCCACAAGTGTGGGGTTAGTTAGTTTTTTCCTCTTCTTCGTATACTACTTGCCCGTCTTTTTGGAGTACAGTAACTTCATTTTCCATTTTTTTTGTAAAATTGGATTTAAACGGAATTATGTATTTTTTTTCAATTGTTGCCAGGATTATTTCAATGCTAACTTTTTCAACTGAAAAGCTATTTTTGGCTGTTTTTTCAATTTGCCAATATTCCTGGTAACCACCAGTAGAAGTATTAAGCGTTCCACTTTTTGGAATTATCCAAGTTGCGAAGGGTGGTGTTTTTCCATCCTCAAAAAATTCGTCGGCCTTTCCATTCTCCAGTTCTGTGAGGACTTCTTCTATGCTCGGATAAAGCGCAATCGCATAATTGTTGAGGTCTTTAAATTCCTCTCTTGTTTCCACTAGGTTTCCGATAAACCCGGCAGGTGTTGTATATTGTTTTTTCATGCTACAAAATTTTCTTCAATATAACGCCAAAAATATGTTTTGTCAAAAAATAAAAATCCCGCCTGCGCGGGGATTAATTTATGAAATTCCCTCTATTTGTTTTTGAGGAATTTTGATTTTTAAAACTACCCCTACGGAAATTTCTTTTTTTAGAAAATCTTCGGGACAGGAGTAACCTGGTTTGTCTGTTAAGTGACTCAATAATTTTTTGATTCCAGACTCACTCATTAAAACAATTTCCGGCGGAATGTTCTTTTGTGAAAAATAAACTTTCTTCAAGTGGTCGTTCACAAAAAAAGACTGATTTGAAGCAGACCTTTTGGAGTTTCTTCTTGATAGAAAGTCTATTTTTCTTACAATAAAAAAATTACTTTCCGGATTCAGTATTTTAATGGTTTCTGTCAAAACACCGTCCTCCTCTACATTGTTTCCACAATAAATTGTGGTTTTTTCACGAAAGTCTTTTTTGATTTTGTAGCTGATATTTTTCAAGGACAGCAATTCTTCTGCGCTTAAACAGCCATTTGTTTTTTCTCCAGCGAAACAGATAATTATTATATTTTTCATACCTCACAAGTTTTGCCTAATTTATACAATAAAGGCACAAAGATAGCAAATCTATGAATCTATTCGTCTTACCTCACCCAACTCCTCTTTTATTAGGCCCTTCATTTCAAGAAGGCTGAGAGCAATTATGATCTTACTTTCTTCTTCGTCTATTTCATCCAAGATTTGGTCTTTTGGCTTTGGCTCGTTTAGAGTTTCTAAAATTTTATTTTCAAGAGGTGAGAGGGAATTATTTTCTTTTTTAATTTCTTCTTTTTTATCAATTTTTAGACCCAATGCTTCAATTAGATCTTCCGGAGAAGTTATTGGTGTTGCTCCGAGACGAATCAACATATTTGTTCCTTTTGAAGATGGGGAAGTTATGTTTCCAGGAACCGCCAAAACAGTTCTGTTGTATTCAGTTGCAAGTCGAGAAGTGATGAGTGTTCCAGATTTTTCTTCTGCTTCAATTATTAAGACATAGTCAGACAATCCAGACATTATTCTATTGCGTCTTGGGAAACTCCAAATGGTTGGACGAAAGTCTGGTTTGTATTCAGATAGCAAGCATCCGCCACTTTTTAGAATTTCTTCAGAAAGAAAATAGTTTCTTCTTGGATAGATAACTTGAGGAGAAATTCCTCCACCCGGAACTCCGATATTTTTTAGTCCTGCCTTTAGTGCTGATTCGTGAACTAGGGTATCCATTCCAATGGCAAGCCCCGAGATAATAACAATGGGTAATCCACGGAGAGAGGCTATTAATTTTTCACAGACATCCTTGCCGTAAGTTGTATATTTGCGAGACCCAACAATAGCGAGAAAAATGAGGTCTTCATCTGGGAAGGTTCCTCTTATATATAGTTCTTTTGGAGGGTCAGGAATTTCTTTAAGTCTTTTCGGGAAATCGTCTGGTTTTATTATGAGTATATTGTCTCCCATAACTTTGATTTGATTGTATCACTATTATTTGTATAATCTATATACAATGCTTGATATCAAGTTTATAAAGGAAAATAAGGAATTAATAGAGCTCGGTGCGAAGAAAAAGCACATTAACTTTGACGTTAATGAGTTAGTCGCTTTGGATGACGAGCGTCTTGTTCTATTGAAACAAACCGAAGATCTAAGAGCTGAACAAAATCAAGCTTCTAAAAAGATTGGAATAGAAAAAGATCCTGTCGTTCGAGATCAGATAATTCTCGAAATGAAGCCAATTAAAGAAGAATTCGAAAAAACAGAAGAAAAACTAAGAGAGGTTATGAAAAAGTGGCAACTTCTAATGTTGTCAGTTCCAAACATCCCAGACATCTCAGTTCCAGAAGGAGAAGATGATTCTGCAAATGTGGAAGCAAAAGTTTGGGGACAAAAGCCAGAATTTGCATTCACTCCAAAAGATCACATTGCTCTTATGGAATCTCTCGACATCGCTGACTTCGTGAAGGGTGCAGAAGTTGCTGGTTTTAGAGGATACTTCTTG
>CALBMC010000055.1 GCA_937895685.1 uncultured bacterium
TACGAGATACATTGGCGTGACTGGAGTTCAGACGTGTGCTCTTCCGATCTAGGTGCTACGCTAACACTTGTAAACTCAAATTGGGATGGAGTAAGTAATTTATTTACAACTATGTTGGGTTACATGATGGGAGAGAGGTTCTCGGAGAGGCAATATCTCGGAATCGCCTTGATCACTTTGGGTTTATTTCTGATATGAACATGATTTTTTATTCGATAATATGTGGGTTTTTTTGGGGTGGGCATTTATAATCCCGTAATGTTTTTATCTCTTTTCGTAGATTGCTATTTTCTTCTTCCAAGTCAGCTACTTTATCAGTAAGCCAGCTGTTATGTTGTCTTTCTTCAGCCAGTGAATCTCTCAATTCTCCGACTTCAGTGGGGATATGCATTTCTGAGTAAAGACGATTGAGTGTATCTTCATAACCAGGGCAATACTCCATGAAAGCGTTTAAGAGTCCTTGTGCTCTCTCTCTATCTTCATCCATATACACAGCAACCAATGAGATGTAGACAGCTTGTGCAGTTGATATTCCCATACCAGGTCTAATAAGTAATATCCTATCACTAAGGTTACAGTAAGGTACTTCAGTTCTCGCGGTTTTCATCACTTCACAAATATAGTTTTTTATGGAGGTTCTGTGTTGACGTTCATTGTGGTATACTTGCCAGAGGTTTTTTTCATCACATTGACATTCTCTGACTGGGAGTGTTGGTACTTCTTCTTGGGCGACCATTGTTGCCGAGGAAAGAAAAAAACAATAATGAAAAAAAAAGAGTACATAAATTCGTTTTTATGTCCTCGTTTTTTTCTTTTTTTTTTTTTTCATGACGGATACGTTAATACATATACATGCAAGCACAACAAACCCACCAACCATTTTACCTTCAAACTCTGACTGGTTTAAATCAAACGCCGACTATTGGGTGGGAGAAACCTTACAAAGTGAAGGACAGAACAAAAAAATCAGATTTTGCTGGACTAAAAAAGAGGAAAGAGAGAATCGCCAGCTGTATAATTCTATAAAACACCAAGTCTTCATGATGACCCTAGCACCACTCCCATTCAAATCCAATAGCTTTGATTATAGTGGTTTTGTTGTTATTTCTGATCAAGAGCAAATATACAAACCATATTATATTATTCTAAGTAATGAAGAGGATGCGGATCTACTGGAAGAAGAATTAGATCATTATGATACTCAGATTGAAGGGGATTCTAATGGGATTTATATCGATTTAAATGATCTCAACAAACACACAACATGGTATGATGATCGTGTTTTATTTTAATAAAAAAAAACGTTATTAATCATGAAAAAAAAACACACAGGAAACTCGTGACAATCAGTAGATCAAGTGTTTAGAGGTTGAATGCACGTTGGAACTCACCAGCTTGATGATTTAACCAATTATGTTGGAAGAAGACAAAACTGATCGCATAATCTACTGGTAAAGCAGATGTAAAATTGATTGTAAAAGTAAAATCATTCATATTAGAAGCATTCAATGATCCCAGATTTTGATTTTTAATATCTGCTACTTCTGTCACAGAGAGGAATCCAAGGGGTTTTCGGAACTTTGAGATCTTATGTCTCTTTTGCCATTGTTCTTGAAGTTCTCCTCTATTCACTTGGATCTTTTGAATTTCAAGTTCTCCATCTTTAAGTGTATAATCTGAGATGAGATTGAGATCAGCAGCTGTAATTTCAAAGGGTTTTCTAGCATAAGGAGTAATCAAATCAGAGTTCTTTTGGAAAAGGAAATAGATGTTAGAGAATGGTGCAGTAAATCCAGTGAATTTATGAGTAAATTCAGTAGAACCAGCAGGGATTTTAACAGCATCTTGAGATTTAGTTTCCTCAATTAAGAAGGTTTGTCCACGTGCACCAAAAGTGGGAACACTGGCTTGATCACGATCTTCACCAGTAAAGTTAATTACATCATAGATAAAAGTGAGTTGATCAAGAGTGGCAGTAGCACCAAGAGTATAATCTGTTTGAATAATATTTTCTTTATCTTGGAATTCAATATCAAGAGAAAGATGTTGAGCAAGTGCAGTGATCACAGGAGTATGACAAGGCAATTGATCCCAAAACAATTTCAAAGGGATTCTCACGTACTGAGCGGATGCTGCAAGTGTATTTCTTTCCGCTGCAGTGAGATTTCCTTTCACCATAGAATCAAAGATTTCTTGATTATTGACATTGTAGTCTCGGATATGTTTAGTAAAGTAATGGTTGGGTTTTAAGATCATAAGATTATTTTGAGTATAATTCAATCGGATGTTCTTAATGGCTGCATATCCAATAAAATCACAGAGTCTAGCATAAGTACCTACACCCGCACCCACAACAGCAGATATTTTCATTTGAAGATAAACATCTTCTAAGAGAACACCGTCTTTTGGATATTGATAAGAATACGTTGTACCAAATCCAACATTGTTTTGGAAGTCTTTTCTAAATCTGGCACGTACTTTATCAGAAAGGATAGCCCATGGACGTCTGATAAAGAAAGAGTTATTGAACCCTACAGTAAAAAGTGAGGTATCTGCTGCACCCGTATTGATTCTCAAAAGTTGGCGATTCATTTTTTTTTTTTTTTATAATATAAAAGTTTGTTTGTTTTAGATTTTTTTTTTCTCTAATAAGGAGGTTCAACAATGAATGGATTCTTTCGATTCCTAAGGTTTGAAGGAGGTAATTTCTCATAAATCAATTCTTTTTGCCATGGTGTTTTTCTTAGTAATGTATTTGTGATTCTTCCATTATCATCAATGAATGATTTATGTTCACATGCAATGACTTTAAGAATTTGGTTGTGTACTGGTGTACTTTGTGGTTTCTCATTGGCTAATTGTTTGTCTTCAATATATTGCATTTCTGATTGGCTAGAACCAAGTGTTCCAAGATGTAGTCTTTATATTCTATATATTTTAGAAATTAAAAAAATTGATTATTATTTTTAAAAAACCACCACAATGGAACATCACATAGACAGTACACCCATTACACATTCTTCAGATCCAAGACTCCAGGGAATTCCATCGACTTTTAGTGTAAATGGAGGATTGACATTAGGAGAAATAGCAAAAACAAATAAACAATGGACAGAATATCAAAATATTTATATGGAATGGAATAGACAAAATCAATGGAAACCACCAAAAAAAACAGCACCAAAAGCATCTTATATGCCACCTACAATGTATAATGATGTGGGAGGAGGAGGAGAATATAGTATTAATGATATACAAAGAGTAGAAGATGAAAGTATAAAACAAGATGCACTTGAACCAATCTCACGAATGCCAACAGTACAAGTACAAGAAACAAAAGAAGAGAAAAGAAAAAGGGAATTACTAGAAAGATACCCACTCTTTAATCCAGAGATTCATGCAAAAAAATTTGAAGAACTATATCCAGATCTTCAAGATACTAGAGATAGAGCTTTAGGAAAATTAGTTTCTCTACGCAAAGAGTTTGAAAATCTAGAACCAAGATTTGCTAGGTTAATGAATAATTCAAATGTAATCTTAAATAGTTATGTCAATGATATACTTGAACATATGAGATATGTTGTTAGTGATTATGATATACTTAGAGAAGAGATAATGAAAGCACATAAACAACTAGAAAATGTTTCTTTAGAGAAACAAGAGAAACGATATAACATCTTTAATCCAGAAGGAAAAAATTGGTTTCAAAAATTAGGAGATGTTTTTAGTTTAATGTCTGGATCATTTGATGCAGATGAAATAGAATTGGATCAACATGAATTAGAACTAAGAAAGAAAATAAGACTTACAGAGACAATTCATATCAAAGAAACAGAAGAGGAAATGAGTAAACTCTTTATAGAGCTTCAAGATACTGGTTTAATGGATATTCTAAATAAAGTCAAAGCTGATGGAACTGCTTATTTATCAGGAATCTCAGAGTATGAAACAAAAAAGAAGAATCTCTATGCAAAGATGATCAAACATGTAGCAGAGAGGGATAAATCTGAGAGAATATTACTTCAAGAAGGAATTCTCAATTTTCAGGATTGGATCATTCAAGATCTAAGAAATAATCAAGCATTAGAAACAGAGTTTTCCTTATTCAAAAAAGCACTATCTCATGTAGTGGGTTTCAAACCAAGGAAAATGTCAAAAGAAGAGTTTGAAAAACATGTTCAAACAGTAACAGAATCAGTAAAACAAGCACAAACGAAAAATGAAAAATCAGCAAAGGATTTACTAGATGTATATAATATGAATTACCTTGAGAAATCAAAGAAACATGGAATGTTTGGAATGTTAAAGTATATTATGGGAAATGAAGATTATCCAGGGAACTTTAAAAGAAAATACCAAGAAGCAGTTGATTCATACCAAGAGAGAATGAAAAGAGTTTATGAGCCAAATATATTTGAAAAAGCTTATGCTGGAATTAGTGAGTTTGGGAATACATTAATGGAAATGATTCCAGATGTACTTGCTTCAATTCCAGCAATGAGTAAAATGCATTATGGAGCAACAAAGACAGCACAACTCATTGGAATTGTAATTAATAATGCAGCTACAAGATGTGTAGCAGAAAAAGTAGCAGTTCCTATATTGAAAAAATTATGGGATCATAAAATCATTTTGATTCAAATTTTAATGGGAGCAGATATTCTTACTGTTACTGGGAGTATGGGTTTAATGATGCTCTTAAAATTCTCTGATATGTGGTTATTGAGACTCTTAAATAAGGGCCTAGAGTATATACCAGGTTATGATCCAGTTTATTTGAATGGGGCGATTGGTTTTGCAAGTTCAACACAGGAAGAGAGATGGAAATATATTCAAGATGCAGCAAGAGCATTAGAATCGGGATCAAAAGGAGCAACACATTCTGTATTTGCTGGATTAAGAAAGTATCTACCACTCGCATTTAGAATCAATCAAACTTCAGAACTTACAAATCTTATAAAGTCTGGAGCCTATCGGGATCTACGTCGAAGTGATTTAGTGATTCTCGATAAACTAGCAAATATGGAGAATCGAGGAGAATTGGCAAGATACAATCCTGGGAATCTACCAGCACCTAAAAAAAGCATATACAATACAGGAGAATTAAATACTGAAGCAGGTATAAAAGAGATCTCAGAGAATCTTTTATATCATTTAATTAGACATAATCAATCTCAATTTAAGAATCCAAAAGATGTATATGAAATGGCATTTGGA
>CALBMC010000056.1 GCA_937895685.1 uncultured bacterium
TTCCCTACACGACGCTCTTCCGATCTTATTTTCCATAGGTTTATTTTAACATAAAAAAGACCCCGTTAAACGAGGTCATTTTACATCAAACTCAAGATAAAGTGGTGCGTGGTCCGATACCACGTCGGGCATAACTTTAAAATCGAGTACACTGATCTCCGGACTAACAAAAACATAGTCTGCAAACCTACTTGGTTTTGAGACCGGATAAAATCTTGTTCTTGTGTCTGTGACACCATACTCGGTAACCAAATTACGCATCCCGGTTTCCCTTTCAAAGAATTTCATACTCTCTGCTTCTGGATCCAGATTGAAGTCCCCGCACAATATCACAGGACAAGCTTGTGAATTCACGAAGTCTATAAGTCGTCTGGACTGGAGAAATCTCTCTCCACAATCTCCTTTACCAAAACCTTCCTTCCAGAGACCATGGAAATTGCCGACAATAATATCGCGACCATTTACATTTACTTCAGAGTATTGAAGTATCTTTTCCCTGAACTGGTTGTTATTTACATTAGCCAACCCGCTCACTATCTCTACGGGGTCAAAAAATCGGCAAGTAGTCCCATTTTTTACAATTTGATTCATACCATAGAAGTCAAACCAATATGGATCGAAGCGGATCCTGTGAGATGAAAAAATACTTTCAAAAGTTTTTTCCATGTCATGCATACCCTCCCTAAAGAAGTCCTGGTCAGGATCCTTTCCGAAAGCATCCTTATATGTCTCCTGCAAGCAGAAGACATCGATATTGTCTGCATAAAGTTTCAAGAAGCGAACAAAGTCTTGCCCGCAACGGCCTCCCCAAGTGTTTAGTGTTATCAGCTTCATATTTCAATATTTTTTCTGATACTACAATAACCGAAACTTTCCGTCAATTTTGTTTTAAATACTACCTTTTTTTGGTATAGTATTTGTAATGATAAAGAAAATAAAGGACAAGAAAAAAACTCTACAAGGAGGTGCCGACAAGGCTACTCGTTGGATCGGCTCTACGTCATCTCTCATATTCCACACCATAGTTTTTGTGGGTGCTTTTTCTTTGCCTATTTTTGGAGTTGATTTCGAAACTGTCCTCCTCGTTCTAACAACCATCGTTTCTCTTGAGGCAATCTACTTGGCGATCTTCATCCAAATGAGCGTAAACAAAAACACAGCCGATATCGAAGAAATTCAAGAAGATGTTGAGGATATTCAAGAAGACGTTGAAGACATTCAAGAAGATGTTGCTGAAATTGAAAAAGACGTGGATGAAATCCAAGAAGACATCGAAGAAATTGAGGAAGAAGCAAAAATAGACGACGAAGCAGACAGGAAAACTGAGGTAATGGAAATAGAGGCTCTAAATAAAATACAAGCCATTCTATCTGAGCTAAAGAAAGAAATAGAAAACAAAAAATAAAAATCCCAACCAAAGTCGGGATTCCGACACGAGGTCAAAATAAAAAACCGGGCTTATGCCCGTTTTTTGTTGTGTTTTTTGACGAAAGCCTCTATGTCTTTCCCCACCCAATCCGGTTCTTCAAAAAACTGAATAATTCTATCTCTCGACATTGTATTAATATCCTCGGAAAAAAACATCGTTAACAAAATAACGTCTGATTCGAACCCGGCATTTTCAAGGAGATCAACATTTTGCAAGCCAATATTTAAAAACATATTGGAAATACTGATAACGGCATCACATCCAGAAACATATTCAGGCTCTGGAGTTTCTTTCGTAACACCAATAATAATATTTTTGGGATTAATTTTTCTCACCTCTTCCAAAAGTGACAATATCGGCAATTCTTTAAATCTAGAAAAACTAACTACCAAAATTATATTTTTATTTTCATCAATTTTCGCAAAAACCTCCTCAAGTCGAGATCGACTGAAAAAATCAACCTCTTCGTTTTTTCTTACCCTTGCATAATCTCTACAAAGAAAGAAAATCTCATCCTGTGAATCTCCACAGAAAAATATTTGATCTATTTTCATTGTTAAACTATTTGAATAAAAGTATCACTATTGTGAAAATAAATCAAAGACAAATTGTAAGATTTTTGACAAAAAATAGAAATAGGTTATAGTAAAGAAAATTTTAGAAATGAATACAACAGGAGCATGCAATTATTACGACTGGTCCGCTAACATGTATGGACCGACAGAAGAGTACCTTTCTACTTTCGCCTATATTCTTATGGGTTTTCACTTGAAATTTACAAAAGAGAACAAGAAGTCAAACATTTTAGACGTAGGCTGTGGAACCGGTCTTATGCTTAAGATCGCACATAAAATGGGGTTCAAAAACATCCATGGCATAGACGGGTCTCAGGGAATGTTGAATTGTGCAGTAGAATCAACAAACAGATTCATCCCAATAAATAATTTTCACTACCATAACTTTTGCTCTGGAAAGTGGGGTGGTGAAGGAAAAAAATTCAGTCATATCATTTCACATTCGGTAATCCCCTTCATTCCTGATTTGAATATGTTATTTGAAAACTTTTCAGACCTTTTGGAAAAAGATGGTTTGATAAGTTTCAATTTTCTTGAAAGGGAGGAATGGGGTGGTAACCTTTTAGAGGATGAGTATGGAAAATATTCAGCAGATGAATATTATGAAAAAAATTATAAATTTTATTTAAGAAAAGAGTCTGAAGTTGTAAGTAAACTTACACAAAATTTTATAATTTTAGAATCCTGTAAATTCACTTATTCAACAAGTGAAGAAATTCAAAATAATATAGTTGTTGCTCAAAAAAAATAACCCGCAAATGCGGGATTTTTTATTTTTAAGTTAAGAAAGGTTTTTAAAACGAGGATCAAGCTCATACTTTAATTGAAATTTTTCAGCTATTTCGTGTGAATCCCCTTTCATCGCCCAATTATATAATATTTGACTTTTAAATTGATATATGGTTTTATACAGAAAAGGTTACTCTACTTCCTTAATTAGTAGATATGGCGAAAATGAAGAAATTCGCCCAAAGCTTACGAAAAAAATTATTCCGGCATCGCACGTTGCGCTAAATTTTTTTAACAATGAAAAGTTTAAAAGCTATCGGGGAAAATGTTTTATTAAAAATATTTCCCGAAATTGTAGAATTTGGGTTTAAGGCAAAAACTGAATTCTTTGACAACACAATAGACATTCATCGAAGATTTGAAAATCTTTACAAAAACATTGCAAAGGATCATCGAGAAAAAAATCCAGAAATTGAAATACCTGTTCTTGCTTTAAAATTTGAAGTTTGGGGCATGGAGCTAGGTAGAGTGGACACACAGGTTGTTGGAGTAACATCTTCTAAGGACCAACTGCTTCCAGTTGTATCACCTGGAGAGGCTTTTAATAAAAACTTAATTGACATTATCTGCAATTGTGACCGTATTAAGCAAACAAGGTTTGCTCCTACACATTTAATTGTAGTAATAGATACCCAGGGAAAAAAATGGGCAAGACAATATCGTGAGATTTACCTTCTTGAAAAATGGCAATCTGAAGAAATATTCAATAAGTCACATGAGTAAATAAAAGGTTCATTGTTAGTAACAATGAACCTTTTTTGTTTTTCTAAATCTTACTAAATTTTGAACTCTACCTATCCGACTCAAGCCAATAGGCCTTCGCTGGATGATTGAATTCAGAATTATATTCTGAATTCAATCACATCTCCGTCCTTCACAATATACTCCTTCCCTTCTGTTCTCACTTTTCCTTTTGCACGAGCTTCGGCATAACTTCCAGCGTCTAGTAAATCTTTCCAGAAAACAACTTCTGCGCGAATAAATTTATCTTTGAAATCAGTGTGAATTGCCATTCCTGCCACAGGCGCCGTGCTTCCGTGCTCGATAGTCCAAGCCCGACTCTCATCTTCTCCAGTTGTGAAATAAGTTTCAAGACCAAGAAGTTTGTAGCAAGAAGAGATTAGGTCATTTATTCCATCTACCTCCCCTCCAAGTTCTCTGCGGAATGTTTCTCTCTCTTCCCCCTCAAAGTCTTTCAATTCATCTTCAATCTTTGCATCAATGAAAACATATTTTGAACCGTTTTCTTCAATAAACTTTTCAAGCTCGTGAAAATTTTCGTGATTAACTTCATTCCAATTTTCTGTTCCAGCCCGACGATTGAATCCATAAATTATTGGCTTCATTGTCAGAAGTGAAAATTGTTTTGCAATTTTTAATTCTTCAGGAGAGAAGGTTATTGTATTAGCCATCTTTTCTGACTCCAAAGTCTTTTCAATTTTTTCCAAAATGGAATCTTCAAAAACAGCTATCTTGTCTCCCTTTTTTACTTCACGAGAAATATTTCCCCGGCGTTTTGCCACGGTCTCAAGATCGGCCAGAATCAATTCATAATTAATGACCTTTATATCGCGAAGTGGGTCAACAGAACCATAAACGTGAGTTATTTCACTTCCCCCTCCAACAATTGGGAAAAGTCTCACCATTTCAAGAATTGCATCAACTTCTCGTATGTGAGAAAGAAATTGGTTTCCAAGTCCTTCACCTTTTGACGCACCCTCTACAAGTCCAGCAATATCCACAAATTCAATAACCGCAGGGACAGTCTTGGCTGATTTAGAAAATGAAGACAAGTTCCAAAGTCTTTCATCTGGAACAGGAACAATTCCCACCGCTGGATCAATTGTACAAAAAGGATAGTTCTCAGCAGGAACACCTTTCTTTGTTAATGCATTAAAAAGCGTTGACTTTCCAACGTTAGGCAACCCAACGATTCCAACTTGTAGCTTCATAGAAAAAATTATTTAGAAGACATTAACTTCTGAAGCTCACCCTTGTGAAGCTCCATTACTTTCATCATGGCGTGCTGTTGTGACATTCCGCTTTTAACTCGAAGTTCGATCTCTTCTCCAATCTTCTTGAAAAGCTCTGGATTTTCACTAACAACTGTAACCAGCTTTTCTCTTACGTCAGCTGGTAAATGACCAAGTTTACTATCTATTAATTTTTTTATAAAAAATGATTTTACTCCTCCAAACATAAACCGATATTAGCAGAAAAAAGAGCTTTTGGCGAGAAGAACAAAAACCCCGCTTACGCGAGGGTCTTAATGAACTTATTTAACTTAATAAGGTTTTTTAGGGCTTCTTTTCCTCCTTTTTTATTGAGGAGAGAATCAAGAAATTTGAGGTTGGCCTTGTCTTGTGCAGACAGGCCATTTCCGCGTTTTGCAGAAACTTTTTTGGTGGCTTTTTTAATTTTTGACGAACCACCACTCCATCCAACATGGTTCTTTTTACCAACACCCCTTTCCTTTCTTTCAATTCTTTTTTCCGCCTCCTGTAAAAATTTTTTAAATTTCCCTTTTTCATAATTCGAAAATTTAAAAATAGCAGAAATATCAAGGGCCAAGGCTTCAGGAATGCGGTCAGATGCATTCTCATAGTTGCAGATAGCTGAGCCGTGTCTACCTATTTTTTTCCCGAATGCTTCTTGGGTGAGGCTTCTTTTAAGCCTCATTGTGTAAAAAAAGTTCAAAGGTGAACCTTCTTTAAAGGGTAGTTTTTCTATTTTCATAGTACTATTTTGGTTTTTCTTTACTATACCATATAAAAATATTTAGTCAAAGTTAAAAAAGAAAACAAAAACCCCTTATTTAGGGGGTGTCTTATCCTTTTCTACTCTTGTGTTCCATCTTCCTACCACCTTGTCTCTTCTATCATCGGTCATTATTATCTGACATTCGGGGCACTTCAGGCTATATTGCGAATTTTTAATTATCTCCCCAAACCAAATGGGTTCTGTTCCACAGAATGGACACGGCAAAAGTGGTGTCTTGTCTTTCATATTTAAACCAATTTGAGATAACTATACTTCAAAGAATTTATCAGTCAATAAATAAAAATATTCAAAAGGTTTATAATAAAATTATGACTCGAGACGAGACTCTAAAAAAACTACACCAAAAGCACTCTAAAGAATGTAAGTGTAAATTGAAGAAAACTGCGATCCAGCCCGTTTATGGAAATGGAAACCCAAATTCAGGAATAGTTTTCATTGGTGAAGCTCCGGGCAAAAAGGAAGACGAACAAGGTGTGCCTTTTATTGGTTCAGCCGGAAAATTCCTTTCTGAAATGCTCAAATCTATAAAAATGTCCCGTGAAGATATATACATAACAAATATCGTCAAATATCGCCCACCAAACAATCGCGACCCTCTACCAGAAGAAAAGGAAGCTTGTAGAAAGTGGCTTCATGAAGAGCTTAATTTCATAAAACCAAAACTTATAATTTTCCTCGGGCGACATTCGATGAATGACTTCTTCCCTGAAATGAAAATAAGTGATGTGCACGGAAAACTTATTCAGAAAAAAATTAACGGCATTGATACACAAAACTTTCTTCCGCTTTATCACCCCGCCGCCGCTCTCTATAACGGAGGGTTGCGCGAGCAATTGCTAAAAGACTTCAAAAAGATACCGAAAATATTAAAGAAACTTTAGCTTTGGCGGGCAAGCCCGCCGTCCGTTTTATATAACGAGAACCTGCGGAAATAATTTATGTAAGAATTAAAAAGAATATCTCAGATATTAAAAATATTTAGCTTTGGCGTGACTGCCCGAGTGTCTGCTCTCTATAACAACTTTCCCTCTATTAGCAATTTCACCACGATCGTGGTGAAATTGCTAATAGCTGATTTTCAAATGTAATTTAAAAAACCGTCTTATAAAATATCTTTATTTTATTCTTCGATATTTCCAACCTTCAATAAACACTCCAAACAACTTTGCTGGTTTCAACCAGCCAGAGAAGAAAATGAAGTCTATTAAATGTCTAACCAAATAAGCTGGCAATCCAAACATCGCAAATTTTCTATATGACAGGACTCCCCAATCTACTCCAACCGGTATAGCAAAAGCTGTTTTCTTTGGTTTATAAGCAATCATCTTTTTTCCTGAAACTTCTCTTTTTATATTAGAAGCCACAAACTCACCATCATAAATAGCTGTTTGAGCCAAACCAGAAAATGGCGTACTTGCTCCATCCCCTATTACAAAAACATCCTTAAGACCTTCTGCCTGAAGAATGCTGTCTACTTTAACTTTCCTTCCATCCAATATAATTCCAGGTATTTGATTATAAAGTCTATTGATAGAAGCTCCGGCGCACCAAATAACTGTTTTTGCTTTTAGTGACATATCCTTCAAGAAAACCTGCTCGATTTCTTCACTTATCATTTCTCGATTCAAGAAAACATTAATTCCAAGTTTTCTAAGTCTCTTTAACACTTTTGCAGAAACTTTTTCTGGCAGGGTTTTAAGAAGTCTATTTCCACTTTCAATTAGATCAATTGTTATAAAAGATTCATGAACCCGGTATTTGTGAGCAAGTCTTTTCATGTGGGTTGCCAAGTCTCCAGCCACCTCAACTCCAGTTGGACCTCCTCCAACAATTACAATATGAAAATGGGAAACAAGTTCATTCTTTGTTGGATGTTCGTGTTCCTCAAAAAGACTACTTATGTGATTTTTCAGCTTTGTGGCTTCACGCACAGATTTGAAACCAAAAGCAAGATTTTCAATTCCTGGTAGATTAAAATAAGCTGTCTCACTTCCAAGAGCCAAGATTAATTTGTCATAAGAATATTTTTTCCCAGATTCAGTTTCTACTTCTTTTAATTCTGGATTTATTTTGGAAATTTTTTCATTAACAAAATTTTCTTTTGGAATAAGATCAGAAACAGGGATACAAACTTCAATCGGAGAAGCTCCAGTCACAATACGATAAAGCGCCGGATAATATTCAAAATAAGATTTATCAGAAAATAAAATAGGCTCAACCCCTTTTTGCCTAACCAAGCTTTTCATTGTTTCTATTCCTGCAAATCCACCCCCAACAACAATTACCTTCATTTTTTCCTTTAACATATAGGATATTCTACCAAAGTCTTCTAAATAAGGCTAAATTCGGAGCTGTAAGATTTATGCCCTCTTTGCGTCTCTATATATAGATACTGAAACGAATTAATTAACCAAAAAACGATAGATATTATGGACACTGTACTTTTTTCCCAAATCTTCATTGGAATGGCTTCAGCCCTCGCAATTGGAGGATCAATTTATTTCTTAATTATTTTGAAACCTAAAAAAACAAATTAAAAAACTGAGCTCGCCTAAAAACGAGCTCATTGTTGTACTTAATTAACAGCCTTTGACACGATTTTTATCAAGTTGCGTTATAATATAAATTAATGAAAGAAAGACGACATTAATCCGTCACTATATATGAGTTCTGAAAATAGACAATCAAAAGAGGCAGAATTCCTAAAGCACTACGATGAGTACGCTGACGCTATTTTCCGCTATATCGCCATTCAGATATCTGACCGCGAAAGAGCAAAAGAGTTAGCCCAGGACGTGTTTATGAAGGCATGGGAATATGTAACTGAGAATGGAGAAATACGCCAAATGAAGGCTTTCTTATTTCACTTATCAAGAAACATAATTATTGATGAATGGCGCAGAAAGTATAGAACTAATCTTTCCATAGAAGACCTAACAGAAAAAGGTGTAGACTTCTGGAACGAGAATGAGCCTAGCGCAATAGAAACCATCTCAAGCAACGACGACCATAAAGACATTCTTTTACTGGTTGGAAACCTGCCTGCGACTTACAGAGAACCAATCCTTCTCCGTTATGTTGAAGATTTGTCTATAAAAGAAATTTCAAAGATTCTTAAAACTACCGAAAACTCTGTTTCAGTAAGAATTCACAGAGGGCTCGAGAGAATTAAGAAATCGATCAAAGAATAAAAATATGAACAAAATAGAAAAAGATTTAGAAAAAATAAAACAAATCAAACTTCGAGAAGATGAGAAGGCTCTTATTCGTGCGAACTTGGTTGACCGAATAAACGGAAGACCTCTTTTGTCTCCTTATAAGTTCGATTTTTCTCCATACGTCCTAATTTCAAACTGGAACCGCTTCTCTCTTATGAAAGTTGGATCTTTTGCTGTTTTGTTTATGTTTATCTTTGGAAGCT
>CALBMC010000057.1 GCA_937895685.1 uncultured bacterium
CCACTGTCACGAATTTCGGCAAGTTTGCCTAAAACTCTAATAAATCCTTTGGGAACAACTGTTTTATATTCGAACCAAAAATCAAACAAATCTCCCAATAAAAAAATTGCTTCTGCGTCAACTTTAACCTCATCAAGCCAAGCCACAAATCGCTGTTCTCTAGGAAAACTTAATTCAGGAGTTGGCGCTCCAAAATGTTGGTCTGAAGCAAAATATATTTTTTTGTTGTTGGGTAATTGCATGCCGCTAAAGTAAGAATTTAGAGTTACAAATTATCGCTTGCAAACCATTCCGCAAAGGAAGAATCTGTTTCTTGTAATTTTAAAGAAAAAAGTTTGATTCCGTCTGGTAGTCTTCCCATAATTCTTTTAGAAAAATCGACAACCATATTTTCGCTTGTTGGCTGATAATCAACTAAAATAACGTGATGTCCACGACTTTTTAATTCATTAGCCAATTCGATATGAGGTGTAGTTTCATTAAAAACAGTAGCATGGTCAAATTGATCGACAATCTCTTCTTTTACAATTTTTTTTAAATCCGTAAAATCAATAACCATCCCAAATTTTGCATTATTTCGATCAACAATAGGAGATCCAATTACCGTTACTGATAGTTTATAACTGTGTCCGTGAACATTTTTACACTTCCCATCATACCCATAAAGGGCATGTCCTGTTTCGAAACTAAATTTTTTTGTGATTCTGATATTGCTCATCGGAGTTTAATTTTGATTGCAAATTTACAAAATAATTAACCGTTTTTATCTCTTTTTTTAGCCGATTTAAGTGAGTTAAAAATTTTCATATAATTTTGTAAAATAAAAAACCTGATCATTCCGGTTAACTAAAATGTTTTTTTCCAAAGATTTAGGCCAAAGGCAAAGGTTAATATCCCTAATGATATCGTCGCTGTCATCCACAAGAAGTATAGACTTCTTGAAGTAAAAATTACTCGATTAAACCAATCGAGATACTGATCAATTTGGAATAAAGGGTTTAGGTCACTTCCTTGTATAAAAATCAGTATTCCCAAAAGGGTTAAAATAATACACAGTATTCTTTTAATTAATTTCATAAAGTTCAATTTTTCTTCAGAATACTTTTAATAAATTTTTTGTCAAACATTTATTTTTGATGATAAAGTATACCCATGTCTACATTCTCCGAACGAGTTTTGAAAGCAGCGCTCGCTATTCCAAAAGGTAAAGTAACAACTTATGGTGCTATTACACGTGCGTGCGGTGCGGGGCGAATGGCGAGTCAGAGCATAACTGCTATTCTTGGAAAAGCATATGAGGCGGGTGAAAAACGTATACCTTGGCACAGGATAGTCTATGCCGGTGGAAAAGTTTGGATAGACGATAAACATAGGAAGGAAAGAATGGCGCTATATAAAAAAGAGGGAATTGAGGTGGAGCCAAAAACTGGAAAAATAAAAAACTTCGAAGATATACTTTTTGAATATAAATAAAAAACCCACAAACCAAGGGTTTTGATTTGCGGGTTTATTTGCAGTTTATGCGGGTTCAGGACTTTTTGCATTTATTGTGATTTGCTCACCATTAAAGGTAAGTGTCACAGATTCATTTTTTGATTCAATTATTTTTTCAATTTCCGTTTCAGAAAATATTTTGGTTACTTTATCTCCTAAGAATCTTTTTGATTCTGGGGTTCTGCAGTAGTTAAGTGCTACTGAACAGAATTCTTTCGGAGTTAATTTGACTGGTCCCCCTTCAGCCGCCCACATGGCTCGCATTGTTTTTGCGATTTTTTCAGCCAGTTTAAGGGCCTGTTCTTTTTTCATCCCCATTGGGATAATAGTGCTGATCTCGATTGGATTACTCATATTCTATTTTTTTGGTTTCAACTACAATAACACCAAAGGGTCTTTTGGTCAAGAAAATAATAAACTACTTCAAATAATCTGTAAAAGTGATAGTATCTAAATACAACTATGTATCAAATACTTTTATTCTATAAATATGTCCACATCGAGGATCCGGAGGCGGTAGCGGTTTGGCAGAGAGAGCTTCAGTCTAAATTTGGATTCAAAGGGCGAACCATAATAGCCAAAGAGGGTGTAAATATAACTCTTGAGGGCACACTCGAGGCTACAGAGGAATATATTCGTGAAGTGGAAAAAGATCCAAGATTTCAAAATATTCACTGGAAAAAAAGTATTGGAACAGGGGACGCCTTTCCGCGTCTTTCTATTAAAGTTAGACCTGAGATTGTGTCTCTGCATCTTGGAACTTGTGATGTAGATCCAAACGAAACAACTGGAATTCATCTAAAACCAGAAGAGCTTCACGAATGGATAAAAAGTGGCAAAGAATTTTATATCGTTGATATGCGAAATGCTTATGAACACAAAGTAGGGCACTTCGAAGGATCTATTTGTCCTCCAATGAATAACTTTAGAGATCTTCCAAAACTTCTAAAACAAATATCTCACTTGAAAGACAAAACAGTTTTAACGGTCTGCACCGGAGGAGTAAGGTGCGAAAAAGCATCTGGATACCTAATAACTCAAGGATTTAAAGATGTATACCAACTCGATGGAGGAATAGTTTCTTATATGGAGAAATATCCAAATGAAGATTTCAAAGGAAAGCTTTATGTTTTTGATGGAAGAGTGGTGATGGGGTTCTATACTGATGATCCAAGACATGAAGTCGTGGGGAAGTGTGATTTTTGTGGAGTTTCTTGTGATAGCTATAAGAACTGTGCAGATAATATGTGTCATAACCATATTCTTGTTTGTGATGAGTGTTTGATTAAAAAAGAAGGGAAACCAACTTGTCCAAATGGTTGTCACAGAACACGAAGTGGTAAGCCTATTCGTTCCAATTTTTTCAAAATTATCCGTGATAAAGTAAGAATATGGAAGTAAGTCTAGATAAATCGTTTGAGTCAGGTGAAAATATTCTAAATAAAGATATTAATGACTTCGAGCTTAGTATTAGAGCTTGTCAGTCTCTCCGGAATGCTGGGATAAATAATTTCTCTGAAATTATTTCAAAAAGTGAGGATTTTTTTAGTGCAACAAATAGGTTTGACCTAAGGTCTAGAGAAGAAATAATAAATTTAGTTAAAAATAATGGGTTTGATTTTAAATTAGAGAAATAACACTCTGCTTCAAGGATATTGAATTGGGGATTTGTTTTTATCTTACTTTTTGTTCTGTGATATAATTTGTTCATGTTTTTATTGAATTCTCTCAAGAAAAAAGCATATTTTTTTATTTGGATTTTGGCACTTACTTTCTCTGTGTCATATTTTTATGCTTTTGCCACTCCTCCAGTGTCTCCTTATACTCCAGGAGAAACAATTGACCCGTCTTGTTCTCCGGGAGACGCAAACTGTTATGTAACTCCGATGTCTATGGGCGATGTTGTGGGAGGAGGAACCGCTGGTTCTGTCGTGTTCATAAATTCTGATGGAGAATTAGATCAAGATAATGCGGCGTTTTTTTGGGACCAAAGCACTGACAGACTTGGAATAGGAGATAACACACCACAAGCAGCTCTTACTGTTGGATCAGGTGATCTTTTTAGGGTTACATCTGCCGGAGGAGTGACTGCAACAGGAGTTACATCATCTGGTTCTATTGTTTTTTCTGGTCTCTCTACTGGAGTTGTTCTCTCTTCAAGTGGAACCCTTAGTTCTTCTCTTGGCACCGCTAATCAATTCTTGGGAGTTAACAGTGCCGGAACTGCAAATGAATATAAAACATTTGCTACTAGTACTTCTGGAACAGATTTCAATATTGCTCACAGTTCTGGAACCATAACTTTCAATCTTCCGACTGCTTCTTCTACAAGTAGAGGGGCATTGTCTTCTGCTGACTGGACAACTTTCAATTCTAAAGCTGATGACTTTTTAGATCTTTCTGATACACCTGATAGTTATACTTCTAAAACAAATAAAATAGTTTCTGTTAATACAGGAGCGACAGGTTTAGGTTTCGGTCCAGATGTACTCGAAGATTCTGGAAACTTTAGATTGGGATCAAATACATCTTTTGGTGCAATATATAACACTGTTGTCGGTACGGGTAATAGAATGGGTGTAGCAAGTTCTAGAAATACATTGATTGGATACAATATTAACAACGCAGGGAACTCATATGGAGAAAACACAATCATTGGTCCCGCTGAACTAGCTGTAAATGCAGATACCATGACTATAGTGGGTTCTGTTGTAAACCATGCTCGTATTGCTGGAATGGTTGCGCTTGGTAGTTATTTTACTTTGCCAACGTCTGGTGTTTATTCTTCTCAAACAAGTAATAGCCCTATTTATATCGGGTACAATATAAATAACTCTGAGACTGCAGCATCAACCAAAGGAAACATATTTATTGGGCGCAATATTTCTACTGCAGGTTTTACTTCAAACGCTACAACTAAAGCAATCGTCATTGCTCAAGATCCAACTTTGGAAAATGGAATGCAAAACTCAGTTGTTATTGGAGCAGATACAAGTGTTCTTGATGAAGAAAGTAATGTAACGGTTATCGGTAGTGGAGCTATGGCGTATCTTGATTCAACTTACGGAAACGGGGGAGGAGATGGAGTAGCCATAGGAAGAAGCTCAAAAACTGGTTCTTGGAGAGCTATGGCTCTTGGTGCTTATGCTCAGGCGTTGGCAGTTTCTTCTAACGCTATAGGTTATGGAGCTTATACAAATAGTTCGCATGGTATTGCCATTGGTCGTGGTTCTTATAATGACGTGGATAATTCTGTTGTTATCCAACCATCTGCTTCCACAGGAGATACTAATTTGGGAATCGTATATTTTGGAGCGGTGGGTAGTTATTGGACAAACCCAGCGATGCCTTCTACTGAAACAATTGATCTATCTACAACATTGAGCGCAGGAACTGTTGTTTCTCGAATAACAGGAGTTTCTGGTCGTGACACAAGAGATACCCCACTACTTACAGATATAAGAGGAGGACATCTTAGAATCTTGGGAGGACAATCTACAGGAACAGCAGAGGGTGGAGATATACAATTTGCAGTTACTCCAGCAGGGGGAGTAAGTAATAACACACTAAATAGTGAATTCGTTGCTGGTGCATTTAAATCTGATAAGAAGTTTTATTTGTATGACACTCCTGATAATGATGATGATTTAACTCAAGTTTTGGTTAGAAATGGATCTACAGGGGAGATAATGTACAAGAGTGCATCTTCATTTGATTATTTCACTGGCTCTGTTGGAATTGGAACTGACACTACTCCAGACTTCTTGCTTGAAGTAGAAAATAATGCGGTAGATACAAATATCTTCTCACTTAAAGATTCTGATGGTCAATGTGACATGAACCCTGAGGCTGGAGCTCTTACTACTACATGTTCTTCAGACGAGAAGTTGAAGGAAAATATTACAGATTCTGGAGAAATACTATCTTATCTTTCTGGATTCAGAATAAGAGAATATGACGTGAAATCTTCTGGTGATCACATGACTGGAGTTATTGCTCAGGAAGTTATGGATGATTATCCTGAACTTGTAAAAATGGGGAATAACGGTTTTTATACTGTAGAGTTGCCTAGCACATGGCAATTGGTAAAAGGTATCCAAGAATTGGACATAAAAATACAAGATATAACTTCTCTAGACTTAGAAAATGAAAATTCTTTCGCAAACATTTTAATAAGTTGGTTTGATAATGTAGGAAATGGAATACAAAATATTTTCTCCAAGAAGGTTACAACAGAGGAGCTTTGTATTGAAGATGTATGTATAACAAAAGAAGATTTGCAAAATATTCTAGATCAAAATGGTTATGTAAATACTGGAGATGAAAATGGTGGCAATGATGAAAATTTGACTGACGAGGGAAGCGATACTCCAGAAGAGGAGCCTCAACCAGAAAGTGACATTCCAGAGCAAGAACCTGACAATACCGACCCAGGTTTAGAAGAAGAAAATCCAATAACTGAAAATACAGATGAAGACGAAGGTGATATCCAAAATATAGATCCAATTGTTTCGGATAATGGTTTGGTTGAATAAGGTCTATTTAGATTAAAGTCCATTTTCTTTGTATTTTTGAGGTTAAATTAGGTTCCCATTTTTGTGGGATTTTTTTATTATTTTATGTTATATTTTTAGTACTTATTATGGAAATAAACATAGACAAAACCAAAGAAAAAGAACTAATTGAGGTCCTAAATTTAAGAAAAGATGTAGAGGCAAATCGTATAAGAAACTATCTTTCTATGCCAGACCTTTCTCGTACAGAGGGAAGTCCTCTTTGTGAGATAGTAAAAAGGGTAAAAAAGGTCCAAGCCTTGGAAGGTCTCGATATTATACATATACCAGAAATTGTTCCGTGCGATATTACTTTTGATCTTTTTGATTTTCCGGCGGATCACCCAGCAAGAAGCAAATCTGATACTTACTATGTAGATGAACAAAATATTTTACGAACACACAACACTGTTTCTTGGTACTACTATTTTCACAATCAAGAAATTATAGAGCGTGCAAAGAAAGGTGAAGACCTGGGAGCTCTTTGTTTTGGAAAAGTTTACAGAAAGGATGAGATAGATCGTCGTCACATGAATGTTTTTCATCAGATAGATGGATGGAAAATAATTCCAAATGAAAAGGGAACTATAACGCTTGATGAGTTAAAAAGAGTTTTGTCAGAAGTGGTAGAAACAGTTTTTGGAAAAGATACAGAGTATCGTTTCTTGGATGATACATTTCCTTACACTGATCCATCTACTCAGATTGAGGTTATGGTAAATGGTGAGTGGGTAGAAATTCTTGGTGCTGGAATGATTAAACCTTCTGTTTTATCTAAAATGGGAATTGAAGGATATAACGGTTGGGCTTTTGGTTTTGGAATAGAGCGTCTTGCTATACTTTCACTCGATCTTCCAGATATTCGTCTACTTTGGTCAGGTGATGAGAGAGTTAAAAAACAACTTGTTCTTGGTCAAAAATATAAAGAAGTAAGTAAATACCCTCCAATAAAAAGAGATATCTCTTTTGTTGTAGAAAAAGAGAAGTTTGTCCCAAATGATTATTTTGACCTTGTGCGTGATGTTATAGGAGAGATGGCAGAAGAGATGGCTTTAATGGATGAATATGAGAATGATGAAAAATTTGGAGTTGGAAAGAAAAGTTACGCATATCGGATAACTTACCGATCCCTTGAAAAGACTCTAACAGACGAAGAAGTCAACGCAATACACAAAAAATTAGAAGAAGAAACAACTAGAGTTTTTGGGGCAGTAATACGGTAAAATCTAGAACCAAAGAACCCTTTGTTTTTTAGCTAAAATCAACATAAAATCCTTGTTTTGCAAGGCGTAAAGACTAGGTGGAAAGCCTAGTTTTTGCTATAATAAGCCTATGTCAAAAAAGGAATATGGAGCAGAAGATATTTCAGTTCTAGAAGGGCTTGAGCCGGTAAGGCGTCGCCCTGGAATGTATATAGGAGGCACTGGTATAGAGGGTCTTCATCATTTGATTTGGGAAATTTTCGACAACTGTCGAGACGAAGCAATGGCGGGTCATGCAAACTTAATTGAAGTTGCGCTCCTTCCTAATAATCGAGTTAGAATCGTTGATAACGGTAGAGGAATTCCTACTGGAATTCACTCAAAGACAAAAGTTTCTGCCCTTGAAACAGTTATGACTGTTTTGCATGCTGGAGGAAAATTTGGAGGAGGAGGTTATCAAGTTTCTGGAGGTCTTCACGGAGTGGGAGCTTCTGTTGTTAACGCTCTTTCAATTTATACAAAAGCTGAAGTTCACAGAGAGGGAGGAAAGTTTGTTCAAGAATATTCTCAAGGAAAAAAGAAAGCTGCGGTTAAGAAAGTTGCTTCTTCAAAGTTAAATGGAACAATAATAACATTCGAACCAGATCCAGAAATATTTAAAGAAATAAAATTTGAATGGAGTACTATTATCAATAGATTTAGACAACAAGCTTATCTTGTAAAAGGTTTGAGAGTTAATGTCATTGATGCCAGAGAATCAAAAGAAAAAATAAATCTAGAAGATACTTTTTGGGCAAAGGAAGAATTAAAACAATATCCAAGTTATTCTTTTTATTTTGAAGGTGGACTTGCATCATTGATTCGTTTTTATAATAGAAATCAAAAACCAGTTCAGGAAAATGTTTTCTATTTTGAGAAAGAAGTTGATGGAGTAAACGTAGAAGTTGGATTGCAATATGTTGATGATATTTCTGCTAAGATTGTTTCTTTTGCTAACAATATCTACACTCCAGAAGGAGGAACTCAGGTTACAGGATTCAAAATGGCGTTGACTAGACTTCTAAACTCTTATGCCAAGAAAAATAATTTAATAAAGGAAGCAGATGGTGCTTTTACAGGAGATGATGTTCTAGAAGGACTTACTGCTGTTATTTCTGTTAAGTTGCCAGAGATTCAGTTTGAAGGACAAACAAAGTCAAAGCTTGGTTCACCAGAAGCTCAAGGAGCGACTGCTACGGCCTTTGGAGAGGCTTTTGAGGCTTTCTTGGAAGAAAGACCAGATGATGCTAAAGCTATTATAAATAAGGTAATTTTGGCCGTAAGAGCTAGAAAGGCAGCAAAAGCAGCCAAGGATTCAATCCTTCGAAAAGGAGCTCTTGATGGCATGACTCTTCCTGGAAAACTAGCTGATTGTCAGGTTAAATCTTCAGAAGAGGCAGAACTATTTATTGTGGAGGGAGACTCTGCTGGAGGAACTGCAAAAATGGGAAGAGATAGAAGAACTCAAGCAATCTTGCCACTTAGAGGAAAAATTTTGAATATTGAAAGAGCTAGACTTGATAAAATGATGGAGTCTGAACAAGTTAGAAACTTGATCGTTGCTTTTGGAACAGCAATTGGAGATGTGTTTGATATTGCAAAATTGCGTTATCACAAAATTATTATTGCAACAGATGCTGACGTGGACGGAGCCCACATTAGAACTTTGATCCTAACGCTTCTTTATAGATACAGATCGGAAGAGCACACGTCTGAACTCCAGTCACGCCAATGTATCTCGTAT
>CALBMC010000058.1 GCA_937895685.1 uncultured bacterium
GCCCCTCTTATTCAACTAGTTGTTGTTTTTTCCGCAAGTTTCTCTTCTGTTTTAAATATACAGTCATTTTTCTTATTTCCAGAGGCCTTAAATATTATTAATTTTCTAGGATTATTTTCAATATTATCTTTAGTTGGTTTTTATTGGTACTGGAGGAATACTTCAATAATTAATATAAATAATAGAAAAGACAAAGATGGTAAATTTGTATATATACCGGCCGAAAAGGTAGTTTTTAGGATATTTAAAATAATGATACCTCTCTTGATTCTGTTTTTCATTTCTTTTGTGGTTTGTTTGATTTTTAATTTCTATGAAAGATATATATGGTCTGAGTTTTTTACAGGTATAATTCAGTACATATCTTATTTTGGGGTTCTTTGTCTTTCTGGATTGCTTGTTTATATGTGGGCTCATGAATATATTAAGAAGAAACAGACATTTCAAAGAGAGGATTTTATAAAAAATCTTTTGGATACTCTAACTATTCATGGGATAATCAATCCTCCTAATGTTAAGGTTTGGGAAATATCAAACGACCTGAACAAAACTGTTCGCTTGAAAATTGACAGTGATGATTGGGCCGTATCTTGTAGTTATGATGGAAAGGAAGTATATAAGGTAGATAAGGTAGATAAGGTAGATAAAATTACTTCCTAAATCTCGTATAAATCCCAGCTGGGACAACTCGTCCAGAAACTTTTTCTTCTATATGCATCTCTCCGTATTCCATTTGTGGAGCCTCAAAATAGCTCTCTACGAGCTGTTTGAATGATTCTGGTGAATATCCCGCAGAGTATCCATTTAGGAGGAAAAATGAGCCTTTGTCGTCTTTTAGGAGCTCTTTCAAGGATTTCATAAGAGGGGAGAGAGATTCTTCTATTTTCCAAACTTCACCCTTGGCACCACGGCCGAAAGCTGGAGGGTCTAGAACAATTCCGTCATATTTTTTTCCACGGCGAACTTCTCGTTTTACGAAAACAAGCGCGTCGTCCAGAATGTAGCGGATTTTATTTTTATCTATTTTTGAAGCATTGCGGTTTTCTTCGGACCAAGTGATGCTTTGCTTTGATGCGTCAACGTGAGTGACTTTCGCTCCGGCCTCAGCCATAACGAGAGAAGAAATTCCAGTGTAGGCGAAGAGGTTTAGAACTTCTGGTTCTTTCAACTTTGAAACGGATTCTTTCAACCAAACCCAGTTAGCTTCTTGCTCAGGGAAAATTCCAAGATGCTTGAAAGCTGTAAGTTTCAAAATTATAGAAATATTATTCCATTTCATTTGCCAGCTCTTTCCAAATTCTTTTTTGTGAATCCAAGAACCTTTTCCTGCTGACCATTTGAAGAAAGCTTTCGCATCTTTCCAAACGTCAGGAGTTTTCTTTTCCCACACGGCTTCTGTTTCTGGGCGATAAAGCAAAGTTCCGCCGAATTTCTCCAGCTTCTGGTTTTCTCCGGAATCAATCAGTTCATAATCGCTCCAACCTTTTGTTTTTATATCAATTCTTTTTGCCATATTTTTATTCTAAAACTTTTCTGTGTTGTTTGCTCCATTCATAGAGAAGTGTTCCGACAGAAACTGCTGCATTTAATGATTCACAATTTTTGTTTATTTTTATTGAAACAATATCGTCACAGAGTTTTTTAACTTTCTGATCCATTCCAGTTCCTTCATTTCCAACAACGAAGACTGATGGTTTAGAGAAATTCTCCTTGTGCAAAGAAACAGTTCCATTCATATCTAGTCCGTATATTTTGAAACCCAATTTTTTAAGTTCGAGCAATCCATCTAAGGCGGTATTTGTCCTAATAAGAGGAATCTTGAAGACCATTCCAGCCGAAGAAGAAATAACTCCACTGGTAATACTTGCAACTCCTTTGTCTGGGATAACAATGGCGCTGGCACCGAAGGCTACGGCAGAACGGATTATTGCTCCCACATTATGTGGATCATTTATTCCGTCCAAGACAACAATCCCGGTATCTGGGTTTATCTTGTTTTTTTGGAAGTAACTTTCTATTCCTTGAAGTAATTGATTTGTTTCTATACTTGCGATTATTCCTTGTTCGCTTCTTTTTTCTGACCCACGTTTTTCTTTCGTTATTTCGTATTGGATGTCATTCTTTTTCAGAAGAGAAAGAATTTCTTTGTTTGCAGGAGTATCTGTTACGTATACTTTTTTTACAGATTTGGGACTAGAAGTAAGCGCTTCAAAAAGAGCGTTTCTACCATAAATAAATACTTTTCCGCTTTTAATCATTTTGGTGAGGATTTTCTCCTTTGTGTTCTGGGCCAGTATGAACAGGTATTTCGATTGGTTGAGTAGCTACTTCTTCTTTTGGTTCATCTTTTTTCAAAATAACTCTGTCGTAAATAAACATATAAGCAATGACAGAAAGAGGGTATGTTATTAGCACTCCAATTCCAAAAGCTAAGGCACCGAGAATGTTTATTAGAATCAAAACAAAGAATAGTCCAAGAAGTTCCATCTTTCTGTCTTTCATTGCAATTTTGCTTTCTGCGAGAGACTCTTTTACGTCTTTGTTTTTATCTAGTGAAATAATTGGTGCAAAGGCGTAAGTTAGCAAGAATATAAATCCCGGAATAATAAGAAGTAGCAGTCCTCCAATTATTATTAATTGGTAAATTATGTATGTTTTTATATAAGACCAAACATTCTTGTTTATTGTTAATAAAGAATTCCAAGATATGTCATCTCCTCTTGTTGCAAACAGGGCTGTTCTCATCATTGCGATATTTAAGATAACAACGATGATAAGTCCTAGCAGTTTTAGAAGTAATGGAATTTCTTCTTTATCAACTAACCAGTTAACTATTCCGCTTACAAGTGCAATACCGAAGAAATAAATTGGATTTTTCCAGAGAGTTCTCCAGGCAAATTTTAAAGTGTCTTTTATTTTTGGAAACATAAATTATTTGTTAGTTTTTAACCAAAGGTAAATATCTTCTAATGCTCGAACTCCTTCGCCGGCAGCGATGTTGTTCTGGTGAAAAAGTGTGTTTGTACAGTCTCCG
>CALBMC010000059.1 GCA_937895685.1 uncultured bacterium
AGACACTCTTTCCCTACACGACGCTCTTCCGATCTGTTTATGTTTTGTTTCTGAATTATGTCTTTTTGAGTCTTTTGAAGAAAGAAAGTTGGAAAAGAAATTATGGACAAAAAAACAAAAATAACAGAAATTAGAATAAACCAAGAAGAAAGAGCTCGAAGCTTCATTTCTTTGTGAATCGTATTTTTATAATCTTTTGGAAGTAGGTTAATCATAGAAAAAATCAGCTAAGGCAAGGCCAAGTGCTGGTGTATAAGAAAGAGCCTCGTCTCTTGGTATATTGGGAACCTGGTCTTTTAAGTCAAAAATATTTACCCAAGGATCTCCAATAACAACCTCTGTCCTCAAGGTGCTCTCTAAATATTCAATAAGACCAAACAAATTGGCATTACCTCCACAAAAAATAATTTTTTCTATCTTTGATCTTACCTCACCGTTTTCATCCTTGTGTGTTTGCCAATAAACATAATGTTTATTTATTTCATCTCGTAAAACACTAATCCCACTTAATATTGCATTGTAAACATCTTTTTTGTCTGTATTTGAATTAAGGCCAACAGCAACTTTTAATTTTTCTGCTTCCTCAAAAGAGACACCGACAGACTTCTCTATCACTCTACTTAAGGCGAAGCCACCAAAATCTATAGAAGTTGTAAATTTAACTGCCCCATCTCCTATAATTGAAATTCCTGTTCTTGTCTGGCCAAAGTCTACTGTCATAAAATATCTTTTTTCTCCCTTTGGTATCATTGCTCTTGCGATTGCTCCAGCCTCAAGCTCTAGAGAAAGAGGAACCAAGCCGGCAGACTCAAAAATGTCGACATAAGAACGAACAAAAGAGTCTGGGGCAGCAGAAACACTAGCTAAAACATTTTTCCCATCACTTTTTATTACCTCAAAATCAAAAACAGCATCCATTGCCTTGATTGGAATATGGTCCTCTAGAGAAAGCTCTATCGCCTCTCTCACCTCTTCTTCTTTTCCAACGGGAACTTTCATTTCAAAAGAATAGATTTGCTCTTCTGGTAGAGAGGCCCTAATGAACTTCAGAGATTCTTTTTGTTTAAGAACCTTTAAAATTTCAATCATCTTCTTCTTGTCCTCAATTTTCCCAGAAACAATAACGCCAGGAGGAACTAATACTTCTCCGTGTCTTAAAATTTTAAGACCGTGAGAAGATTCTGCTAGCTCTGCATATTTAATAGACTTGTCAGAAATATCTAAACCAACAGAAGACATCCTAAGAAATGCCGGTGTTGGGAAAAAATTTCTTTTACCTTTTATCATTAATACAATTATATTCGATTTTTTGCTTTTAGTATGCCGATAGCTGTGGGTATCAACGAAAGAACGATTATCACCAAAGCTATTGGAAGAATATATGAATCTATATTTTCTATTTTTGATCCTAAGAAGTATCCAAGTAAAACCATAGACAGAACCCAAATAATTCCACCAATCACATTACAAACCAAAAAACTTTTATAATTCATACCAACCGAACCTGCAAGTATTGGAGTTATCGTTCTAACTCCAGGAACAAATCTAGAAATAATAACGGCAACAGAACCGTATCGATTGAAATAATCTTTTGTTTTTTCTAAATAAGATTTTTTAAAAAACAAAGAATCTTCTTTTTTAAACAAATTTGGTCCAAACCTTTTTCCAGTATAGTAGCCAACAGAATCTCCAAGTATCGCCATAAGAATAGAGCCCAAAATAAGAGTGGACAGATCTACTTTTCCTAGAGCTGAAAAAAGTCCTGCAGTAAAAAGAAGTGAATCTCCTGGAAAAAATATCCCAAATAAAAAACCTGTTTCTGCAAAAATTATTGCAAACAATCCAAAGAGACCAACCACTTCAATCAAAACATCTGGGTGTAAGAGTATTTCAAACATAATTATCTAACTTTTGAACCTGCGTCAACTTCTACTTCGGGTACTAGGAAAACAGGGTTGCCATCTTTACCATCAACGGCAAGAAGCATTCCATTGCTTTCCACTCCTTTAATTGATCTTGGTTCAAGATTAACAATATAAAGAAGCTGTTTTCCAACTAGTTCTTGAAAACTTGGATAATATTCTTTTAACCCTGAGACTATCTGGCGGAAAGTCAATTCACCAGATTCGTTTACATCACCGAAGTCGATCATAAACCGAAGAAGCTTATCCGCACCCTCAATTTCCTCAACACTTTTAACTGTGCCGACTTTTATTTCCATTTTTTTAAATTCTTCGTATGAGACTTTTTCCATATAAACTATATTACACCATTAATCTTATCTAGGTATCTTTGCAAGATTACTGAAGCCACCCGATCGTCTTCATGAGAGATACCAAGCTTTTCTGGTCTTCCCCCTCTCGTTGTGTTCATCTGCTTTCCTAACTTTTCTAAAACAAAAATTCCAGTTGTAAAAGCTTCGTTTTGCAAAATTATTTTTTTACCAGTTATTTCTTCTAGACTAGAAATAAATTCATTCAAAAGAGGCGTAACAGAATTCTCTTCTTTATTTCCTTGAAGGGTGTCTCCGCAAACAATCTCATCTATTGATTCATTTTTTATAATTTCAGAAATATCTTCCTCAGCTTTGTTTCTGGTTATAACCTTAAATGGGAAAGCTATTTTGCCGCCCTCATCAGAAATGGCGAGTCCTATATTTTTTGTACCGAAATCAATACCAAGATATTTCATATCCTGAGTCTACTTTGAAATTGGTTTTTTTACCAGAAAAAAGAAATATTGGTATAAAAACTTGTTAAAAATCGAAAAATAAAGTAGTCTGTTTTCTGGAGGGATGGCTGAGTGGTTGAAGGCACCTGTCTTGAAAACAGGAGACTGTGAAAGCGGTCCGCGAGTTCGAATCTCGCTCCCTCCGCCAAAAAACAAAATCGGATTTTAGAGCCGAAATTGGGTCGCGCCGAAGG
>CALBMC010000060.1 GCA_937895685.1 uncultured bacterium
CTTTTCATACATATTTAGAGAATTTTCTCCCATTCCCATATTTACTATTTCTCTAATTATTTTTCTTCTTCCAGAAGGGAAAGAAGCCACAGAACTAATTGTACCATGAGAGACTTTTACAACCTCTGTTATTTCCCCACCAATATCAATTAGGACAGAATCCTCTTCCAGCATTTTTATATCTCTCAAAGAAACAAATAGCGCATTCATAAAAGAAGAGGTGTAGATATTTATATGCGGATAAGAATTTTTAACTTTTTCTTTAATTTTCTCAAAAACAATTTTTTCTGTAATAGTTAAAAATATTTTTGCTGAGATATTCTTCGCCGCTTTGCCAATTGGGTTATTTTGAGGATAGCCATTGAGACTGATTGAATGAACAATCTCATCTAAGATTACAAAATTATCCATTTTCTCATCTTGATTTCCAGAAACTTCTCTAATAAAAGCTTCTTTTTCATTTTTTAAAATACTTTGTATTTCTTTATTGGAAAAAATAAAATCTGACCCTTTAGAGAAATTAGCGGTTCTCGGTGAGGCACTATACCAGGGAGATGCGAAAACAATCAGAGCAGAATCTGGTCTTTTGACCTTTGAGTCATGGATACCTTTCAGACAATTATCTAGAGCCTTTATTGTTGCCTCTAAGAATCTTTCAAAATCGAAATCACCCACAATGTTAATTGGGGAACGAAAAACAGACTCAATCAAAGCAGGAGTTTTTGAATCATGATCAAAGACTGTGGCAGTAGAAACTCCAACACTTCCTGACCCAATATCTAAAACCAACACTCTTTCTATTTTTTTTCTTTTTCGTGAAAAAAACATTACTAGAATTATATCACGATAAAAAAGGAAGTTAACTCAAAACAGCTTTTATACGTCGAATACCGGCAGAAGAAGCTTCTTCTTTCTGGATTTTAAAGACTCCTAACTGTGAAGTATTTGTGACATGCGGACCACCGCAAAACTCTTTTGATATAGCGTTACCATTTTCATCTTCAATAAAGTAAAGAGACACCGTTTCTGGGTATTTCGCTCCGAATTCCATCTCTGCTCCAATTTTTTCGGCTTCGATAAGTGGCATTTCGCGACGAACAACATTCAAACCACGAGAAATATAATCATTCACAATCTCTTCTACTTTTGTTTTTTCTTCATCAGTCATCTTGCGGTCAAAAGCAAAATCCATTCGAAGTCTTTCTTCGGTTATATTACTTCCACGTTGTTTTACTTCCTTTCCTAGAACTTGCTGAAGAGCAGAAAGAAGCAAGTGATGAGCGGTGTGAAGTTTTATAGTCTGCTCATTATGATTTGCGAGTCCACCCTTAAACATTCCGGCAGAAGATGTTTGTGAGAGTTTTTGATGTTTTTCAAGTTCTTCATCAAATTCCTTCTTTAAATTTTCAATCTCAAAAGGTAAAAATCTTTTTGCAACTCTTCCTGGATAATCTCTTTGAAGTTCTTCCAATGATAATTCGAACGGAAAGCCAAATGTTTGATATAAATCAAAAAGCCACTTACCTGTAATATTGTGTGGGGTAAAACCAGGAAATTCACCTATTGGTGACAAGTTTGGAATTTCATTTTGATTAATCTTTTGACTAGCATCAAAAACCTTCATTTCTCTATTTAAAACTTTTAGGCCCGACTGTAGTGTTTCTTTGAACTTTGAAATTTCTTTTTCTATTTCTGTTTTTATAATCCCAATCTTTTGTTTTATTTCTGGATAAAATTCTTCATAGAAATTTGCCACGGAGTCCACAATGACAGACACTTTTCCGCTATCTATATCTTTGTTATCAGATTTCAGAACTGCTCTACGAACAAGTCTTCGCAAAACATAACCTTGTTTTGTATTTGAAGGTATTACTCCATCGGCAATCATAAATACAGCAGTTCTCATATGATCAGCAATAACCCTCTGTGAAGAAATTTCTGGCGAAAGAGTTTTTGCGTGAACCATAATGTTCTCAAAAATATCTGTATCATATGCAGTATTTTTTCCTTGCATAACAGCAGTCATACGTTCTAGTCCAGCTCCTGTATCTACATTTTTCTGAGCAAGTTTACCAATAACTTTTCCTTCTTTCTTTTCATATTCCATGAAAACATCGTTCCAGATCTCTATAACCCTTTCTTCTTTTACTGCATTTACGAAAGACTCTTTGTCCAAATCTCCTACAGATCCACCTGTCATATCGTAGAACATTTCGCTACACGGACCACATGGACCATTGTCTCCAGGACTCCACCAGTTATCTTCCGCTGGAAGTGCATAAATGCGATTCTCGGGGATACCAAGATTCATCCAAATATTTTTTGACTCTTCATCAAGCGGCGCATTCTCATCACCCTCAAAAATAGTTACATAAAGAAGATTTGGATCAAGCCCCAAACCCTCCTCTTTTGAAGTTAAAAATTCATAACTCCATTTTATTGCTTCATCTTTGAAATAATCTCCCAGAGACCAATTTCCCATCATTTCAAAAAATGAAAAGTGTCTGTTGTCTCCAATATCTTCCAGGTCTCCAGTTCTTACGCATTTTTGGATGTCTGCAATACGAGAGCCAAGTGGATGCTTCTCTCCCATTAGATATGGCACAAGCGGTTGCATACCGGCAGTATTGAAAAGCACAGAAGGATCGTTCTGGGGAACGAGAGGCGCCGAAGGAACAATAGAGTGTCCCCTTTTTTCAAAAAAAGCCAAAAATCTCCTTCTTATTTCACTTGATTTCATATTTACTGATATTAGCCTAAAAATTAAAAAGAAAAAAGCCCGTCTTTTCAGGGACGGGCTTGTAATCAGTTGTTTTGGTTATGTCTTGCGCAAAAAATTATTTGCATTTTTTAAATAACGTTTACTGTTTTGTTTTACACGGTTGAAAGGGGGCGTGGTTTCAAGTGTTTTTGTGGACTTTAAAAAGTCCGAACGGACTTGAGGTAGCTCATTCCTTTGGATTGTGTCTTTGGCAACGTTATTATTTTGCAAACAGTGTTTGTTTAGGCAAAACGTAAAATAACTAATTCGAGGTCAGTATACAGGATTAATCTTTTTTGTCAACAACCTTCTTCACCCTGTCCTCCACAAACCATAGAATGGTGAGGACAAACAAAGTCATAAAGGTGGCAATGATTGCCAGAGAAAAGTATCCAAATCCACAGGCCATTCCAATTCCTGTTGCAACCCAAAGTCCAGTTGCTGTGGTTAAACCAGTAAGCATTCCCTCTTTTTCTTTCCAAATAATAAGCCCTGTTCCCAAAAATCCAATTCCTGTAATTATCTGAGCGGCAATTCTTGTTGGATCAACAATGTTGTAACCCATATTTTCTATCTTCAACATTTCTGAAATTATTATAAAAAGAGCTGAACCAAAAGAAACAAGAGCATAAGTTCGAAGCCCTGCAGTCTTGTGAGCAAAGTTTCTTTCAATTCCAAGAAGCATACCCAAGACTATAGCCAAAAAAAGTCTAATAAAAATGTCATTGATTGTTAGACTAAAAAAAATGTTTTCCATCCCGTAATTTTATAACGAAGAGATAATTCCTCCAAGGACTAACTGATCTTCTTTGTAGATAACCGCAGATTGACCCGGGGAAAGAGACTCTGAGTCTTCGAGTTCTACTTTTATTTTATCTCCTTCTTTGGTCAAAAGAGCTTTATGTAATTCTCCTAAATGTCTAACCCTACATAAACCTTCAAATTTTTCTGGCAATTCTTTTAAAAATAAATTAACTTCCTCCAAATAAAAGTATTTCAGCTTGTTGTCATTAGAAATTAAAGGGTTTTGTTTTGAAACGTATAAAACATTATTTTCTACATCCTTTTTTGTTATATAAAAAGCCTCTCCGAAATTATATTCCGGCAAAATTCTAAAGCCATGTCTTTCCCCTACTGTATAAAAATTAATTCCATCGTGATCTCCAATCACCTCCCCTTTTTCGTTTAAAACTTTCCCAATTTTCTTTTCAATATAATGTGAAAGAAAATCTCTCATATCTATATCACCCAAGAAGCACACGCCTTGGCTATCTTTTCTTTTAAACGTATGAAGCCCAGCCCGCTCAGCGATTTTTCTTACTTCTTTCTTCTCAAGATTTCCAATAGGGAATAAAACGTTTTTCAAAATATCAGAATCAATCATCCAAAGGAAATAAGACTGATCCTTAGAAGAATCTTTTCCCATCAAAAGTTTTCCGTCCTCGCTTCTTGCATAGTGACCTGTAGCGACAAAGTCCGCTCCTTGTTCTTTGGCGAATTTATAAAAAATTCCAAACTTAACTTCTTTGTTGCACAAAACATCTGGATTTGGAGTTCGCCCGGCTTTGTAATCAGAGATCATTTTCTCTGCCACTCCTCTCTTGTATTCTTCTTTTGCGTCAAGTTCTATAAATGGAACTTCAAGCTCTGCGCAAACCTTTATCGCACTCAGTCTATCTTCTGGCTCAGTGCAAGGAAGCCAATCTGGATGCCAAGTTTTTATGAAAACACCTGTTACGTCATACCCAGCCTTTTTAAGCAGGTAAAGAGCGACAGAGCTGTCTACTCCGCCTGAAACCCCAACATAAACCTTCTTTGTATTCCCCTTATTCACTTCGTCATATTACCATTAAAAAATCCCAATCAAAATCGGGATTCCAACCTATAACTAGGGCAAAATTACACAGAGGGATTCAAATAATTTAAATATTTATTAAGGTTTTAGGTTAACTAATTTTTCAAAGATACCCAAAGTTGCTCGACAATCAGATAGCGCGGTGTGAGCATTCTTGTTCTCTATTCCAAAATATTCGCAAAGAGATCTAAGAGAAAATCGGTTTATATCATCTTTTCTTTGAGCTTTTGCATAAGCAATAGAGATTGTATCCAATTTATGAAAATGCATTTTGTTTTCTACTTTTGTATCAGAAAAAGCTTTTGTTATAAAAGCAAAGTCAAAAGCAAGGTTGTGAGCCACCATTATCGCCCCTTCTGTTTTTTCAGCAAAAATTTTCATTGCTTCCGGAAGAGTATAAGCAAAAACCCATTCTTCAGGAGAATAGCCATTAACTCGCAAAGCTGTTTTATCAGCCTCTTCAATCCTTTCAGGTTTAACTTTAAGTTCTAATTCTTCAATAACTGAAAATTTGAATTTGTCATCAACTATTCCGTCTTGAGAAACCAAAACTAACCCTATTTGAATTATTTCGTGTCGAGTTGTGTCTAGACCAGTTGTTTCAACGTCTATAAAAGCAAGCCTTTGTTCATTCATCCCGTATGAAATAGAACATGGACAACAACTTGTCCATTGTTCATCATTTTACTTATAAATTATAATTTTAAGATTATATCACTAAAAATAAAATTATTTTAAATACTTGTTTATGTTAGCCCTATGCTCGTCATATGTTTTGGCATAGTAGACATTACCTTCTTTATCATGGAGATAATAAAGGTAATCTGAATATTTAGGATTTATTGCCGCTTCAATAGACAAAATCCCTGGATTAGTTATAGGCTTTGGTGGCAAACCAGAATGCAGGTAAGTGTTGTATTCACTATCAAAATCGCTATCAAAATCCCCCTCAATTCCAGCAACCTTCATTCCATAAAATACAGTAGCGTCTGCTTGAAGTCTTATTCCTTTAGAAATTCTTTTTTGCAATATTCCAGAAATCATTTCTCGATCACCCTTTCCGCTCGCCTCTTCTTCTATGATAGACGCAAGCACGATAACCTCTTCCCAATCAAGACCCTTTGCTTCCGCTTCAATCTTCAAAGAATTTGTTTTCTTTAAAAAATTATTTTCTAATTTTTCTAAAATTGCCAAAGCTGAAGAATTCTTTGGTAAAAAATATGTATCAGGAAAAAGATATCCTTCTTTTTCAGAAGACAAAGATAAAAATTCAGATGCGACTCCTTCTCCGAACTTAGAACTTATTGTTTCGCTCATCTCAAAGCGATCAAAACCTTCCGGGAAAGTTGTTTTGAAAATTGGCACACCAAAATCACCTGATATTATTCTGTCTATTACTTCATTCAATAAATGAGGTCTATCAAAATAATACTCCCCTGCTTGAATTTTTTCTTCATTTCCAGAAATATGGAAAAGTATTTCAAAAGCCTCCCCCGAACGGACCACACCCTTTTCTTCCAACTCAGAAGATAAATCTCTCAGAGTTTCTCCGCTTTCAAAAGAAACAGAAACTGGATAACTCACAATCCTTGGAGTATTAAAATAAAAAAAACAAAAAACAAACAAAATACCCGTAATAACAAAAAGAAACTTCCTTCTTTTTGGAGAGGAGTTTACTTTTTGATTGTAAATGTCATCACCTGTTATTTCTTTTTTAGGAAATTCTTCAAAATTTTCTATCATAAACTATATTGGAAGATTTGAAGGCGGCTGAGCTTTGGTTGAGTCAATTTTCTCAAATGAAGGAGCTGAAACAACTTTTCCTGGGAAGTGATAAATTGTTGCCAACTCTTCGCTGTTTAAAACAAATGGTTTATTTCCATCGTCATAAGGAGGATAAAAATAAGATCTTAATTTGTAAGCATTAAACAAATCCTTCTTCTTATTAAAAGCTCTGTTCTTTGTATAATCTTGCCAATCATAATCAAACGCAGGAATATTTGTTGGTTTAAATCCATTCAAGTGCGTAATACCAAAAGTCTTATAAAGGCCGGTTATCGTGGTTATATTCATACCTTTAAACGACTCACCCTCTCCAAGATACAAAACTCTTATACCAGCATCAAAACCTGGTTTTGAAATACTTCTTTCTATTGCTTTAACTATATCTTTCTGGTTATCAGTTAGTTTGGAATAATCTTTTAGAGCTTTACCGTTACTATCTTTACCTCCATTATCTTCAATTATCTTCTTAACCATATCTTTTCCAAGATCTTGCCAACTTCTCTTCTTAAACCAGTGTCCTGGGGCTATATAACGCTCAGGAACAGCTCTAATCATAATTTGTATCCACATATGCTCTCCTTTCTTCATTGAAGCCAGAGTTTCGATAATAGAAGAAATCGGGTCTATCTTTTCTTCTTCTTCGGAACCAACAGACTTATCAAGACCGAAATCTATGTAAGTTTTTATTGGCAATGGATCATCCTTTGTTAAGACAAAATTACAACCCCACAAATTCCAATTATTACCCTTTTCAAAAGGTGGGATCTGATCAACATAATCAACTTCGTGAGGGATGATCTCCACTTCAGAATATTGAGCATAGATATTTGTCTCAACTATATCTTTAAATTGAGAAGGAATTCGAACAAAGAATTTAACCCTTCCTTCAGTTGAAACCATTTCAAGAGAGAACCAAAGTAATACTTTTCCAAGCCACCATTTTGCCATCCAAGTTCCAACTCCTCCTGATTGCTGAAAAGCGTTTATAAGGGCAAGTTCCATTGCAGCTGGAGACTTGTGTATTTCTTTTGGAATTCTTATTTCTAAAAGAGTCCATTTGATACTGTTGATGAAATTTTTTCTTATGTACTTTACCCAAACAGAAAAGGCTATAACAACCAAAACAACTGGAACCCAAAGTGGAGCAAGCTTAATTAAAGCGTTTATTAAAATAAGAATTAGTGTATTAAAAATTTCCATTACGTATTAAATTTGGTTATTGTTTAAATTTTACAGGAACGATAAACTCTTGCAAATCTTTATCTGATTTACTTTCTTCTTTTTCTCTGAAAAGTATATATCCCTCATCTCCAGAAGGAAGCATGTTAGCTTTTACTGAGAAAGAAAAGTTATATTTGCCAAAACCTGAAGAAACAACATTAAGAGGAATTTCTCCTGTTATTGTCCTTCCGGATTCATCTATTATCTGAAATGTTCCAGCATTTCCATTCTCAATATTCCAACCACACTCATTAACATAACCTGCGATTATAAGAGGGAAAATTATTTCAGTACCACTTTTAGGTGTATCAACTTTTATTCCGCATATACCAAAAGGAGAAGGTGAGATTCCGCCAAAATATTCTGTAGCTTCCGGCTTAGAGATATCTCCCGGTGCAAGATTGAATACATACATAGACAGCAAAATAAAAGCAAACAAAAGCCCAAATCCTGCAAAAATAATTATTGGAACCTTCTTAAGATCCATACTGTTTGATTATAGCAAGAAGCCAAAAAGAAAACAGATCGGAAGAGCACACGTCTGAACTCCAGTCACGCCAATGTATCTCGT
>CALBMC010000061.1 GCA_937895685.1 uncultured bacterium
TCACTGCTTTAATTCCGTCTTTAACTGCCCAAAATAATATTCCAAGTATTCCGTTAGGATCTTCACCCTTATTTAAAAGTTTTCTAAAAGCAAGCCAGCTTCCAAGTTTGTCTCTCTCTGATAATTTGTTTACAACTGTAAATGGATTAACCTTCTCTTCTGTCTTTATTGATCCTTCAGAAAAAACTTTTGCAATCTTTTTTATTTTTTCTCTTTCTTCGTCTGTTAAGTATTCTTCAACAAAAACAAAAAAATTGTTTGATTCTTCTAACTCTCTAAAAATCTTTATAACATCCTCTCTTTCCTCTTCTTTCTCTGGAAGAAGATAAACACTTTCATACAGAGACGCTCCTCCAAACATAGAATTTCCTCCAGCAAAAAACATCAAACCATCAGGTGTGACATCCTCTTTTTTAAGGGATTCTCGTGAACCAGAAAAAAACCTCAAAATCTCCTGGTCTCTTTTTTCTTTTGGAACATTTAGAAAAAATAAAAGCATTATATTTTTATTTTTTTCTTATATTCAAGATACGGCTCCCCGTATCTTTCTTCCAGAATTTCTTCTTCTTTTTTTACAAAAGTAAATTTAGTTATTAAATAAGCGACAACAGAACCAAGGACCATCCATAAAGAACCCCAAACAAATCCTGCCCCAAGAACTGTTAGAAGCATTCCAAGGTGAGTTGGTGTTCTGGTTATTTTATATGGACCTTTAAAAAAATTAGAAGAAGAAACACTTCCTGAAAGTCTTTCTTTTTTTCCAGACCTGGAAGTATTTTGTGCCCAAATAACTAAAATAGTACCAACGAATAAAAGTAAGTAACCTGTACCGATATCTGAGATATTTTTATTCAAAGGAAATTCAACTTCTAAAATAATCCCAATTAAAAATGCCACGAAAAAAACCATATATGAACGAGCTAGAAGTTCGTGAATTGATATTGGTTTTTTAGATATTGTTTCTGTCATCCGAAATGAAGAAGGGCGCAAAAATATTCGATTCCTTCTTTAATAAATTAATAAATACTTCGACATAAATTTAACAAATTTTACGACTTTCTGCTACTTCATACGAGACACGCAAAGCGAGTATATATATTCTAATGCCCGGCGTCTAGTAAGTTTTGACCGGAAGAAGAGGCCACCTTTAATTTAAAAGGAATATTTATCTTTTTCCAACACAAAGACATTACGTTTTCCATTGAATCAACAAGAACTTTTTCTACCCTTTCAAGACTTTCGTCATTCACCTCATAAACCAACTCATCGTGTATCTGTAAAAGAAGGGACGCCTCTTTCTCTAGTCCTTCCCTTTTTAACTCTTCCTGACTATGAAAAATCGCTAATTTTATGATATCAGCGGCGGTTCCCTGAAGAGGTGCGTTTGTTGCCATTCTCTCTTGAAAAGCCCTAATGAAAGGAATTTTTGATCTTATGTCTTTAAACTTTCTTCTTCTTCCAAAAAGTGTTTCTGTATAAAAGTTATTGTAGGCAAAAGATTTTGTGCTATCTAAATAGGCTCGAACCTTTGGAAATCTTTCAAAATATAGATTATAAAACTTCTCTGCTTCTTCTCTTGTGCTTCCAAGGTTTTCTTTTAGGGCAGATATTCCCATTCCATAGATTATTCCAAAGTTTATAACCTTGGCCCGTCTTCTCATTTCAGAATCAACTTGATCCTCAGCTACACCAAACACCTCACTCGCAACAGAACGGTGAACATCTTTATCTTCAACAAAAATATTGGTTAGAACCTCGTCTTTTGACAATATCGCAAGAACTCTTAGCTCAATTTGAGAGTAATCAATGGATAAAAGTTTCTTACCTTCTCCTGCAATAAAGGCACCTCTAATCGCCCTTCCGAGCTCAGTCCTTATTGGAATATTTTGCATATTTGGATCAGCTGAAGAGAATCTTCCAGTTGTTGTTCCGTTTTGCAAAAACTTTGCATGAAGTCTTCCGTCTTCCGCCACCAATTTGGGTATTGTTAAAATATACGTTGAAAGAAGTTTTTGTAATTCTCTATATGACAAAACGAGTTTCGCTATTTCATTTTCATGAGAGAGCTCTTCTAGAATATCAACATTGGTTGATCTTGTTACCCCTTTTCTTTTCTTCATTTTTTCTGTCTGGAGACCCATCTTGTCAAACAAAATAACAGACAGCTGCTTTGGAGAATTAACGTTAAATTCTTCTCCTGCTATTTTAAAAATCTTACTTTCTAAAATTTTTAATTCCTTAGTGTATTTTTCTTCAAGATTTTTTAAATAACTTTTATCAACTAAAATTCCATTTTCTTCCATTTTTACAACAAGAGGAATTATCGGTTTCTCTATATGAAAGAAAACATCTTTAAGCCCAGACTGTTTTTCAAGGAGAGAGAATATTTCCTCTTTCGCCTCTTTAAATGTTTTTTTCTTACTAAAACCAAGGATGTCGGCTTGTGTTGGGTTTGTTATATCTGAATCAAGTAAAGACAGCGCAACACCAACCTCTCTTAAATCAAAAGAAGAAACTTCTTCTTTTTCAAAGAGTTCTTCTTGTTTTATTGTCTCCTCACTTTTTTCTGCTTTAACTCCAAATATTTCGGGAAGTCTTTTCACCAAACTTCTAAATTCAAATTTCTCAAGAATTTCTGTCGCCTTTTTTATAGAAAATTCACCCTTAGCAAGTGGGTCAAAAACAATTGGAGCATCTGTGTGTATTGTCGCTAAAGCCTTTGAAAACTTAGCATCCTCTTCATGTTCTATTAGAAGAGCCCTTATTCTCTTTGAAAAACCTTTCTTAACAAACTCCTCTTCGCTGTTCTTTTTTATAAATTTAAAAATATCTTCAATAGAACCAAGTTTTAATATTAGATCTGTTGCGGTTTTCTCTCCAATACCAGGAACACCAATTATGTTGTCAGAAGGATCTCCTCTTAAACCTTTGTAATCAGCTAACTTGTCTGG
>CALBMC010000062.1 GCA_937895685.1 uncultured bacterium
ATCTTGTGAAGATGTTTTTTCAAATTTCTTTATTTCAACTCCAGCTTTGTTGGCCAAAATTGTAAGAGCCTCTTTGAAAGGAATTCCTTCAACCTCTTCAATAAAAGAAAAGATATCTCCCCCTTTATTACAACCAAAACAGTGGTAAGTTCCTCTGTCTGGAGAGACAAAGAAAGAAGGAGTCTTTTCATTATGGAATGGACAACGGCCTTTGAATGAAGTCCCAGCTCGGTCAAGTTTTATGTACCCAGAAACAACATCTACAATAGATAGACGATCTTTTATTTCTTGAACTGGGGAATTCATATTTTTATTTTATTGTTCGATGATTTCCTCTTTGTCGCGTCCTCCTTTTCCGAATCCAGTACCTGCAGGAATAAGTCTTCCAACAATAACGTTTTCTTTTAATCCTCTTAAGTGGTCAATTCCTCCTCTAACCGCATTATCAATCAAAACTTTGTTTGTGTTTTGGAATGAAGCAGCTGACAGGAAGCTCTTTGAAGTAATAGAAACCTGTGTAATACCAAGCAAATCTACGTCTCCCTTTGCTTCTTTTAGTCCAAGTTTTTCTATTCTTTCATTCTCTTCAATCAATTCAACAAGCTCAACTTTATCTCCAACTGAGAAATCAGTATCACCTGAATCTTTAACGATTCTTCTTGAGAACATTTGTCTAACGATTATTTCAATGTGTTTTTTAGCAATTGAAGCACTTTGAAGTTCGTAAACTTTCATTATTTCTCGAACAATGTATTTTTCTGTTTCTTCTTTTCCAGCAAATTTATAAAGTTCACTTAGATCAGCAGAACCATCAGTTATTAGTTCTCCTTTTTTGATTTTGCTACCAACTTTTACAATTGGAGTTCTTCTAGCTGGAACTGTGTATTCTATTTCTGGTTTTTTGCTTCCAGTCTCTCCTAGAACCTTTATGATTTTTTCTTTTCCATTTACTTCGATTGAGATAACTTCACCGTCATCCTCTGATATAACAGCTGGGATTTTTGGTGGTCTTCGATCAAAGATTTCTTCAATTCTTGGAAGACCTTGTGTGATATCGCTTCCGGCAACTCCTCCAAGGTGGAAAGTTCTAAGAGTCAACTGTGTTCCAGGCTCTCCGATCGCTTGCGCGGCAATAATTCCAACAGCTTCTCCTTTTTCTACTGGCTTATTTCTAGCCAAATCAAGTCCGTAACATTTCTGACATAGACCATGAACAGTTTTACATGTAAGAGGTGAACGAACTTTTACAGAAGTAACGCCAAGAGATTCTATCTTTACAGCTTCTTCTTTTGTAACCAAGAATCCTTTCTTATATAGAACTTCTCCCTTATCGTCTTTTATGTCTTCTGCAATAACTCTTCCTCGAATGTTTTTTGAAAGAGGGATATCAACTCCAAGAATATCTTCTCTTGTCATGATTACTCCTTCTTTTGTTCCACAGTCTTCTTCTGTTATCACAATGTCTTGCGCAACATCAACAAGTCTTCTTGTTAGGTATCCAGCTTGAGCAGTTTTTAGCGCTGTGTCGGCTAGTCCTTTACGAGCTCCGTGAGTTGTAATGAAGTATTGAATTGGTGAAAGTCCTTCTTTGAAAGATGGGATAACTGGGTATTCAATAGTTTTTCCTGAAGGGTTAACGATGTTTCCTTTCATTCCAGCCATCTGAGTTAGAGATCCGATAGATCCTCTCGCTCCAGATTTGATC
>CALBMC010000063.1 GCA_937895685.1 uncultured bacterium
AAAAATCAGATGTTGTTATTGATGGTGATATCATTTCGATTGGAATTGAGGAGCTGATCACAACTGAGACTGGTTTATCAGGTTGCTCTTATTTTATTACCCTGGATGCCATCGAAGACGGCGAAAGAGATGCTACGCATAGAATTTTTGTTGACGCCAGTTCATTCATCCAGTGCCTGGAAATGATGAAAGGTGCCCCACAGAATCAATTTGCCCGCTTCCAGTCATATAATGACCCACAGGGTTCTATTTACTATGTTCTTAAGGAACAAGCCCTTATGAATTACGATGTTATGGGCACGCCACCGGTATACATATTCAGTAGCGATCAAAAAATAATAAGAAATTAGACCGGTTTTAGCCGGTAGGACAAATGGACCAGTATTTGGTCCCTTTTTTATTTTTCTCTTTAATACACTCAGGTGTTTTTTAAATACCCGTCCCACCTCTGTAAAGACTTGTGAGCTCGACGGAGCGAACACGAGGAATACATCAGCTGATGGATATCCGTGCTTTACAGGGGTGGGACAAAAAGCTGGTTTTAATTTTAAATATGGGTCATATTGGGGTTTTCAGACTATCTTAAACAAAAGGACTTTTAAAAGTTGACGAATTAACCTTTTTCGTGTATCTTTTAAGTACTTATGGCAAAAAAGACCGTATCAAAAACTAAAGAAGGAGCTTTCGCTGTTATTGCAACTGGCGGAAAGCAATATAAGGTTACTCCAGACCAGACAATAACTATTGAGAAAATCAAGGGTGTTAAACAAGGAGACAAGGTATCTTTTGATAAAGTTCTCCTAAAATCTGAAGGGGAAAAGGTATCAGTTGGAGCTCCATTCGTATCTGGTGCAAAAGTTGAGGCTGAAGCAGTGGAACTTGGAAGATCTGCAAAGGTTATCGTTTTAAGATACAAACCAAAGAGCCGATATCACAAGAAAAACGGACACAGACAAGAATTCCTAAAGGTAAAAATAACTTCAATCTAAATAAAAACCTCCGCGAAAGCGGGGGTTTTTGGTTTCTTGCTTTTTTCTGTATATATGATATAATTTATTTATCCTAGGTATAAACCCGAAGTGTTCAATTCTAGGAAGCGACACTTTATTTGTACATTTAAATTTAATAGTTATGAACAAAGAATTTTTGCAAGCAGTATGCGATGAACTCGTTGAGAAAAGAGTTTTCGCTTCTTTTCCTGAATTGAGAAATATCAATTTAACGGAAGAAAGAATTAACCAACTTACAAAAAACATTGGGAGAGACGTGTATCTTAGCTCTGCCATTAAAACCGGACAGGATCCGGAGGAATTAAAAGAAATGGTTCTTGCTAGTTTTGATAAGGCAATGACCAAAATGAAGGAAATAATTTCCGAGTTGTATGACAAAGTTATTATTCCTCAGTTTCAAAACGAGGCAAATAAATAATTTTAATAATCATTTGAACGCCGGCACAAGTTGTGCCGGTTTTTTATTTTATTAAAAATAAGCTGATTTTGGTATAATAATCACTAATGGAAGGGCAAGATTCATACCATATAAAATCAGACATATTTGAGGGGCCGATTGGGGTCCTTTTGGAGCTTATTGAAAAAAGGAAGCTTTTTATCAATGAGTTATCTCTTGGGGCTGTTACTGAAGACTTCATAAACTATGTTCGTGAAAAAGGGGATAGGGGATTTCAGATTTCTTCTG
>CALBMC010000064.1 GCA_937895685.1 uncultured bacterium
GATCTACACAGGCGAAGACACTCTTTCCCTACACGACGCTCTTCCGATCTATCGAAAGCCGATTGGCTCGGCAAGTCAGTGCTAATTTTTGATTGGCTCGGTAAGTCAGTGCCAATTTTTGATTGGCTCTCAGTTGCCGAACCAATCAAAACGATTTCAACAAAGTATATAAAGAATTTTTATTTTTCATTTAATTCATTATCAAAACAACGATGTCAACAGAGAACCAGGAACTCACCGAGATGGAAGTCGACGAGATGCTACAATTATACGAAGAATATGCCAAGTACGAGATAGTAAACCTCAAACAAAAAAGCAAGTCTTTCAAAAAACTTCGCCAAAAAGCACTCAGTGATTGGAGTGGAGCTGTTTTTTATAAAGAAAGGGTGGATAAGGATCTTGCGAAATTACAACAAAAATCACAAGAACTCTCAAAACAATGTGATGCTTATAGAACATCAGTTGCTTTATATTCAAAAGAAATCAACGGATTTCGTATGAAAATCAAACAACTCGAACAAGACATCGCACCTCCTCCTGAACCTATCAAAACAGAGGAACCTATCATCAAAAAAGAAGAAGAGGAGGAAGAAATCGATAGTTTTGTACAACGTGGTTCTGGTATCGATATTAGTGATAGCGAACCAGATCCTGGAAAATTAAAGGATATCAAGAAAAATATACAACTTTTTCATGATATCAACAATGCCTGGAATCAATCAATTCGAGAAGATCCAGAACTTTCCGAATTGTTAGGTATTGATGATTACGAACCTTTTGGTTATACTTCTATCACAAAGAAGAAGTAAAAACCCATAATGAATTTTAATAAACTGCAGTGGATCATATAAATATAGTTTCTTTTTTTTAATGTTGATGAGGGTGTTTTTGAACGGTTTGGAACTGTTCAAAACATCCTCGTACTCCACAGAACGCAGATCAATTTTGTAAATATGTAAATATGTAAATATTCTTTTTTTTTTTTATTATTATTATTTTTTTTTTTCTCTTGGAGAAGACGACAATGGAAGCGTGTCCTTTTTTACAACAACAACAACAACAACAAGAAAGTAGCCAGTGTGTTGTCACTGAGGCATATAAATTATTAGAGAATATCCTTGCTATTCTAGAACCAGAAATGGCAACTAGAGATGAAAAGTTCATTCTTAATATGGAAGAATTCTCGGGATTAGAGACTGTAAGAGGAAGAACCTATCGTTTCATGATAGAATCACACCAAAAAGATTCATCTGGTAATGTAGTTTTATCTGAAAACTATAACGACCAGATTGCAGATCGTGTCATAAATGGTGGTAAGGTTAGAGTTAAAATATCACTTGTTTATTATGAATCATGTGAAGAGGAAGTAGATGACAGTCAACTTCTACCACTCTTCTCCATGGAAGCAACAATTCACGATACAAAGGCGGCTGGTAATATATTGATATTGGGAAATCAAATCACGGAAGGTTTGAATAAAAACAATTTATTACCAGGTGAATCTACTCCTGTAAAATGTATTATCAACAAACATATCAAGTATACACTCGATGAAGATGGACAATCAAACAGTCATTATACTGTATTTAAGAATCGATTCTGTTATTGGAAATCCTTTAAGGTGACAACTGCTGCCTCTTTGGATGATACTCATAATTTTGTTTATGGTGGTGAATGTAAAACGGAGATGATCCTTTACCATAAACAAACAAAACAGAATAAGAGTATTGTTCCAGAATCTTGGGTCACTACTCCTGCTTTTCAACTTGCACAAATTTTTCTAAAATCTAATTAAAAAAAAAACTATATACACAAATATGGGAAATATTGTAACTGGTGCTTTGACTGGCGTTGTACTCTACGTAACTGATATTGTTTTAAGGGAAGCTGCACCTGCTGGTGGATTGATGGAAATGTTTAAATTCATTTTACAGGGAATGATTGTAACTGCTTTTGTACAAGCAATTTCAGTTTACTCCAAAAAAAGGAGTTATGATTCTTCTAAAAAATTCTAAACTGATAAGGTAAAAATAAAAAAGAACACTAATCATCAAAAAAAAAAAAAAATGAGTTTCGTAAATTTATTGATTGGAGCTGCTGCTCTTTATGGTACTGATATCATCCTTGCTCCCATGATTGCTGGAAATGAAATGATGAGATGGGCTAAACTTCTTCTTCAAGCTTATGTATTAAATATCCTTTATCAGAACTCTACTGTGTTTTCCTTATCTGATAAATAGAAAAACCTTTTTATTTTTTTCTAATGAATCATAAATAAAAAAAAAAAATGAGAAGAGAACTTAAAAATACATCTCCTGAAGCACTTGAATTATTAAGAAATCGTGTTACTTTTTATTATGTTCCAAAACACTTGATTGGGAAAGCATTGGGGTTTGATCGGTTGAATAAAATTGAAGAAGAAAAGAAAAAAAATCTAAAAAAAGAAGAAGAAGAAAAAACAGAATGAGACTTGTACCAGAACTCGCTATGATGCTTTCAGGCATCTGTATTATTGGTTTCTTTATTTCTGAAATGGGATTTTCCCAGATCCCAGTACTTTATCCTATTGGGGTATGGCTTCATGAATATTGGTTTGCTGATTATCATGAAAGATATAAAAGACATTATGGTCAATATGCCATAGATGGTCCTCCTTTGATTGTAGTACCAGGAGATTCTGGACCTCAGAATTGGCCATATGCAGCAGCAGCACCTAATACAATTCCATTACAGTATTCAGATCAATACTCTGAAGTAGCTCATTCTTCTAGTAAATACACACCCATAGATGGTGTTGGTGGTGTTGTCAAAGACACGATCAAAGATGGAGAACAGAATGGTTCCGTGAAATACTGTTTCCCACAAGCACAAGAACCCAATGATTATATCGCGAATCGTTTCCTAGGAAAAGGATTTGGTGGATCTTATCAGAATCTCGTGAATGTAGGAGAATCAGGAAAAGCAGAAGTAGAGTACAATAAGAACGTGTTCAAAGATGGTACACCATTCATGATGGCTGCAATTGGAAAAGATCTACCCAATGATCCAAGATGGGGAATTCGTGCGAAATATCAATCTACTGCCCCAGGAAAACAACTACTCGTTCCCCTCACAACAACCAATATAGATCAACACGCGAATTCTCAAGTGTGGGGTGTATATCAACCAAATAGAGATTATTCTGGAGGAGAATATACACAAGGAGATCATTCTTCTCTAGAGTATCAATCCTTAACTGGTGTATCAAATAGAGCACCTTGGTATCAACAAGATTTCCAGGGAAATTACCTTGGAGCCAATACAGGAAGATCAGGTGCATGGACTGGAGATGATCCTTATATTACCAATCAACAAAACCAAATATATGATTATGAATATATTATGCCTGAATTTACTACCCCAATGAATACAATTAGTCCCCATGGTGCTACTGGATGGGGAGAACCCACAACAGGATTACATGCAGATCCGAGTCCAAAAGATATGCAATTAAATTTTATTGAAACACAATTAACACAAGAGAACCCAATTCGTTCGGGTTAAAGATAACGTTTTATCATTTTAGACATGTGAATCTTCCATAAAGTGGCTGGAGTCCTATCGGGTGGAGCCATACCCACCAACTTCAAAAATTCTGTCATCCCTCTTAACCATAAAAAGTTGTCCACTAAAAAAGCCATTCTATCATCTCGATCAATAAACTCCTCATGCGCTTTAGCGTATTTTCTGAGATAGTCTTCGTCGTATTTTTTCCTTTCAGTTGTTGTTGTTGTGTCGTGTTTGTCACTGGAAAAACGCGTTGTCATCCCTCCACGGTTTTTAATCAAAAAGACCCATGTCTCCTTCTTCTTCAGCTGAGTCATAAAAAAAATTC
>CALBMC010000065.1 GCA_937895685.1 uncultured bacterium
AAAATACCAGTGAATATTATCGTAGCCCATTACCAATAATCCAATCAATAATATTCCCAGAAATATTTTATAAAAATCTAAAATCATCTTCCGATTTCGAAAACAAAAAAGATTTTTTCAAAAAAATAGTAGTTAGTGGAAGTTTCGAAAAAAGAATAAGCTTTTATAAAAATATAATTCGTGTTTCTTTTGCCAAAAATAAAAATGTTTTTATCGCCTGCCCAACATTAAGAGACGCAAAAAATATATTTGAATCAATCAACAAAGGAATTGAGGATAAATGTTTTATCATGCACTCTAGTCTGACTCAGAAAACAATCAGAGAAAATACAGCTAAGATAAATAAAAACAAATGCTCCCTAATCATAGGAACTCCTCAGTATGTTTTCTTAAGTGGCGGGAATCTCGGAACCATCATAATAGAAAGCGAGCACAAAAATCTTTATAAAACCAGAATCCAACCATTCATAGACGGCAGAATAATTCTCGGAAGATATGCAGAGCTTCTAGAAATTCCTCTTTATGTTGGAGACTCTTTCGTTTCGCTTGAATCCCAAAGAGACCTTTCTCTAAAAAAAGCGACGACAGAAAGATTGGAAAACCCAAAAAGTTCTCTAAAAATAATCCACGAAAAAATGGCAGACAAAGATGATGCGCCAAAAAGACATAAAAAATGGAAAGTTCTGTCTGACTTCTCAATAGAGAAAATAAAAGAAACTCTAGAAAAAGAAGGTTCTGTTTTTGTTTATACTTTAAGAAAAGGACTTTCTACCATGACTGTCTGTCGAGATTGTCATAAAACTCTATCTTGCCCAAACTGCGGTAAACCACTCGTCTTAATCGCAAATAGAGCTTCTCAAAATGATAGAACTTTTGTTTGTTATGGTTGCAGAAGTAAATTCCCAAGCACAACAACTTGTGATCGATGCTCAAGCTGGAACCTTTCTCCTCTCGGTATTGGAACTGACAGCGTTTCGGATTACATAAAAGAAGAAATAGATAATGCAAAAACAGAAATCGTAGACAGTCTTTCATACAACTCACCCGAAAAAGCGAGCAAGGCAATTGAAAGTACAATAAAAGAAGGAAAGATAATTATTGGAACAGAAATGGCGCTACAAGCAATAAAAGAAAAAATTGATTTATCGATTATCGCTTCAGCCGATTCACTTTTGTCGATGCCTACTTTCGACGCAGACGAAAGACTGATGTCAATAATTGATGAGATCGCCAACATAACCAAAAAAAATTTCATTATTCAGTCCAGAATTGAAAAAGAATTTCTAGTTCTACCAAGTGATGAGAAGAGGAAAACAAGCTGGATAAAAGAATCGCTTCAAGACAGAGAAAACTTTATGCTTCCACCATACTATGTTCATATTTCTATAATCTCATCTATTGAAAAGATTAATTCTTTCGCTGAATATCTAAAATCAAAAAACTTTGATGAAAATGAGCTAAGTTTTTATTTTAAAAAGGGAGGATCTCTCGGAATAAACGAAAAAGAGATAGTTATTGCCGTCAAAAAGGAACTTTATGAAATTGGACAAATAAACAAAAGCATAAAAGAAATCCTAATGATGGCTGGACGTGGATCGAGGGTCCAAATAAATAAAGGGGTCTAAAATATTGCAAAATAAACATATCGTGTTATATTCTAGCTATGGCAAAAACAATCATAGAAGTAAAGAAATCCGGAAGCGAAACTAACGCAACACTGCTTAGAAAGTTTTCCCGAAAAGTACAGGATTCTCAAATCGTGCCTTCTCTAAAGAAGAAAAGATACGCATCAAGAAAACCTTCAAAACTAACCCAGAAGTCTGCTGCAATGAAAAGAATCGAAAAGAGAAAAGTAAATGCAAGACTTAGAAAATTAGGAAAGATCGCCTAAGTAAATGGATAGAAGCGAAAAAATTTCTATAAACAACAAGACAAAAGGCAAGCTTCCAAGCTTGCCTTTTGTTGATATGAAAGATTTCGTCCTTGGACGTAACTACGAATTATCTATTTTGGTTTCAGGAGAGAAGACCAGCCGAGAATTAAATAAAAAATATCGAAACAAAAATTATACTCCTGATATTTTATCTTTTCCCCTTGATAAAAAAACTGGCGAGATAATCCTAACTCCAAAAGCAGTGACAAGAAAAGCAAAACTTTTTGGTCTTTCAGAAAAAAATATGTACGGATATTTGTTTATCCACGGATTGTTGCATTTGAAGGGCTTCGAACATGGTGCTAAAATGGAAGAAGAAGAATATCGTGTAGCAAAAAAGTTTCAGATAAAAATATCTTAGCTAAACTTTATTCTCAATCAACTAATAATGATGCGAGATATACAGGTAGGAATAGATGTTGGAAGCTACAGCATAAAAGTAGCGGTTGTTGAATATGACAAAAAAACCGGACTACCTAGAGTTATCGGAATAGGTAACGCTCCATCAAGAGGTGTCAGACAAGGATATGTCTCCAATAAAAAAGAACTCGCTGAGCAAATAAAAATAGCTCTGGACTTGGCAAGCGAACAATCAAAGAAAAAAATAAAAAGAGTCCGAGTTTCTGTCGGAGGAGCAAGCATCGAAAGTGAAGTCAGTGAAGGAAGCTCTATTCCTTCAAGATCAGACGGAGTTGTAACTTCTTTGGATATAGAAAAAGCAATCAAAGAATCCGCAAAAAAAATATCTCTCGCAAATAAAAAAGTTTTATTCTCTTCCCCTATCGAATTCCATCTCGATGGCAAAAAAATTCTTGGTCGTCCTGAAGGACTTTCTGGGACAAAGCTTTCTGCTCGAACCCTTTTCATAACAATAAACTCAAAGCACTTCGATGACTTAATGAGTGCAATCGGAGAAACTGGAGTTGATATAGAAGAAGCTCTTCCTGTCGGAATCCTAGCTGGTAATACTTTCTTAACTGAAAAACAAAAAACTGCTGGGTGTTTGGTCATAAACATCGGAGCAGAAACAGTAACTCTTTCTCTTTATGATGACAGCGCTCTTCAAGCTGTTCAAGTTCTACCTCTTGGTGGTGCAGACATAACTAATGACATCGCTCTTGGATTTAAAATCTCACTTGAGGAAGCTGAATCAATAAAACTTGGATCATTAATAAAAGATGTTTCAAAAAGAAAATTAGATGAAATTATCGAAGCAAGAATGATAGACATAATGGAACTAATTGATTCTTTCCTAAAAAAGCACAGACGCAGTGGACTTCTTCCTGCTGGAGTAATAATAATCGGCGGATGTTCTCATACTGCTGGAATTGAAGATATCGCCAGAAATAATTTGAGCGTTCCAGCCAAAATACCGAGCGCAACCATCTCTAGTGACTCCCCTGTTAGACTAAAAGATCCAGCCTGGTTTGGTGCCTTTGGTGCAACCCTATCTGAAAACGAATCAATGATTTCTGACAGCGGTTCTTCCTTTGGTGGAATAAAGTCTTTATTTTCAAGCTTTTTTAAACAATTTGAACCTTAAATTCAACCCGAAAATGAAAATTGTCTAGATATAGTCAAACAGTTTCTTTTCTGTTAAGATACTTGCATTATTAATCGCCCAATTGAGTGCGCATATGGCAAAGATAAACCCAGAAATTGAAACATTCGCTCGAATAAAAGTTGTCGGAGTTGGAGGTTCCGGAAACAATGCAGTGAATCACATGATTGACTCTAAAGTCAGGGGTGTTGAGTTTATTGCAATGAACACAGACGCTCAAGATTTACACAAATCTTTGGCTGAGAAAAAAATTCACCTAGGAAAAAATTTAACAAAAGGTCTCGGTGCTGGAATGAATCCAGAAACAGGACGCAAAGCAGCTGAAGAAACAAAATCAGAAATACAAGATGCACTTAAAGGTGCTGAAATGGTTTTCATTGCTTGTGGAATGGGAGGAGGAACAGGAACAGGAGGAGCACCAGTTGTTGCTCGATGTGCAAGAGAACAAGGAATTCTAACTGTTGCAGTTGTAACAAAACCTTTCAGCTTTGAAGGAAACCAAAGGATGAGACTTGCAGATAGCGGAATTGAAGAGTTAGCAAAAGAGGTTGACGCTCTTCTTATGATCCCTAACGATAGACTTCTTATGATTGCGTCTAAGGACACAACATTCAAGGACGCCTTCGCTATGTGTGACGAAATTCTTCGCCAAGCAGTAGAAGGAATTTCTGACCTTATTACAATGCCGGGTATCGTTAACGTTGACTTCGCTGACATCAAGGCAGTTATGTCTGACGCAGGAACAGCCCTCATGGGAATTGGAACAGCAAGTGGCGAAAACAGAGCAGAACAAGCTGCAATTCAAGCAATCAACTCTCCTCTTCTCGATGTTTCTATTAATGGAGCTCGTGGAGTACTCTTTGTTATCTCAGGTGGAGATGACCTAAACATTCTTGAAGTTAACCATGCTGCTAAAGTAATAACAGAAAGTGTTGATAGCGACGCAAAAATTATCTTCGGAGCAATCAGAGACGACAGACTCAAGAAAGGCGAACTCAAGATTACAGTTATTGCAACAAGCTTTCCTGTAGGAAGCCAAAAAGTAAATCTCTTTCAAGGAAAAAATGAAGTTCCTCAAATAAAAGTAAGAGATATTGAAATAACTACTCCAAAAGAAGAAAAGAAAGAAATTCATAACTCAGTTGAAAGCGACTTCATCAAGAAAGACAAAGAACCAGATGACATCTGGACTGATGATGAAGATGAATGGGGAAACATCCCAGCCTTCCTCCGAAGAAATAAAAAATAATTCTCTCTTTTAAAAACCCTTCACTCTGAGGGGTTTTTGTTTTATGCCCTCTCCCCTGTTATACTAAAAACCATATGACATACGACTTAATAATCTTAGGAGGAGGACCAGCAGGCTGTGCGGCCGCCGTCTACTCAGCTAGAAAAGAATTAAAAACAGCAATGATTACTGTTTCTTTCGGAGGACAATCTATTGATTCCCCACTTATTTTCAACTGGATTGGAACAAAAGAAATAAGCGGTTATGACTTGGCAAAAGACCTAGAAAATCACGTTAAGGCAAACGCTGGGAAATTCCTGGAAGTCTTTGATGGAGAAAAAATTGCCGAACTAAAAAAAGACGGTGAAATCTGGAAAGTAAAAACAGATTCAGGAAAAGAATTCGAAGGTAAATCAGTTCTCGTAACAACTGGAGGAAGTAGAAAGAAATTGGAAGTTCCTGGAGCAGAAGAATTTGAAGGAAGAGGAATTGTTTACTGCGCTTCTTGTGACGGACCGCTTTATTCTGGGAAAGACGTTGTGGTTATTGGTGGCGGAAACGCAGGATTTGAATCCGCTGCTCAAGTTCTAGCTTATGCAAAATCTGTTACTCTCCTCTCACGTGGAGACTTTAAGGCCGACGCCATAAC